>CAZXYB010000104.1:0-4585 GCA_964644855.1 uncultured Atribacterota bacterium
GAGAAAGAAAAATAAAAAAATATTTTTACATATTTTGTATCCCAATTATTCTTTTTTGTGTTACAATAATTTACAAAGGAATGAAAACCTGTTAAAATTTACTCAGCATAAATATTCTTTTCATCCGACATTTATTTGTATTTAACAAACATTGCGTTAATGCCTTTTTGTTTGAATACTCTACTGTTTAAGAAATACTCTACTTTTCTTTTTTGTAAAAATATAATGATAAAATGTGGTAAATCATTCATCTCGTAGTAACAAGTAAAGGGATATAAAGATGATAGAAGTAGTTAAGCGTAATAATACAATTCAATATTTTGATCCAAATAAGATAATAAATGCTATTACTCAGGCAATGCGAGAGACTATAAAGGGAGTAGATAAAGAGCTATGCGCATCTATTGCTGTAAAAATAAAAAAAGACTTGCAGCAGACTTCCAAAGAAAGTGTAACAGTTAATGATATACAGGAACAGGTAGAAACAGAACTGATGAATAGCGAAAGGAAAGATGTTGCAAAGCTTTATATCTTATATAGAAAACAGCGTGACGAATTAAGAGAAATCCCCAAAAAAAACCACAAGTTGTTAACGGATGACTTTATCAGCCAATATAAACATCTTCCCAATCCTTTTCCCACTCAATTAGGTCAATTTGTTTATTACCGAACTTATTCCCGATGGTTACCTCTGGAAAAAAGAAGAGAATATTGGTGGGAAACGGTAAGAAGAACTGTAGAATTTAATTGCAGTTTGGTTAAAACTACACAGCGTGAAGCCGAACTTCTTTACGATAATGTTTTTTATTTAAGACAATTTTTAGCCGGGAGAAGCCTTTGGATTGGAGGAACAGAAGTAAGCTTAAAATATCCCATGGCAAATTTTAACTGCAGCTTTACAATCTTAGATAATTTTAATTCCTTTAAAGATTTGTTTTACCTGTTAATGATCGGATCTGGAGTAGGAATAAGAGTTTTAAAATCAGATATAAAAAAATTACCAAAAATAAAAACAAATATAAAAATTATACACGAATTATATTCTCCTTTACCTAAAGACAAGAGAGAAGATTTAACCAGTATCACTTTTGAATCCAATACCGCCCATATTATAATCGGCGATAGCAAAGAAGGTTGGGTAGAATCATTAGACTATTATTTAAGCATACTGTATAAAAATGAATACCGCGAAATAAACACTATTATTTTTAATTATAATAATGTCAGACCAAAAGGAGAAAAGTTAAAAACTTTTGGCGGTACTGCTTCCGGATATGAAAGCTTAAGGGAGATGTTTTCTAAAATCGATAAAATAGTTAAAATTAATTGTTTTGGTAATTTAAAAAAATTGCGACCAATAGATTGTCTAGATATAGCTAATATCATTGGCCAAAATGTTGTAGTAGGGGGAGTCAGGCGGACCAGCGAAGTAATATTATTCGATAAAGATGACCAGGAAATATTAAATGCTAAAAATAATCTCTATGAACAAATAGATGGTAAATGGGTAAAGAACGAAGCTATTTCCTATCGGGAAATGAGTAATAATAGTATTTTTTATACGTCTAAACCAACCCGAGAGCAACTTGCCTGGCATGTAAAGCAAATGAGATACAGTGGAGAGCCAGGTTTTATGAATGCTAAAGCAGCCGCTAAAAGAAGACCTAATTTGCAAGGAGCTAACCCCTGTATGGAGGTATTACTTGATAGAGATCAAATGTGTAATCTGACTACAGTAAATGTATTAGGTTTTGTACATAACGGCAAATTAGATAAGAATAAATTATTTGAAGCTCAAAGGTTTTCTTTGCGAGCAGGGTTTCGGATGACCTTTTTGGACTTGGAGTTAGATCAATGGAATTTAAAACAAAAAAGAGACAGATTGGTAGGCTGTAGTTTGACCGGATGGCAGGATATGGTGAATGCTACTAAAATGACCAAAGAAAAAGAATCGGAATTACGGAAAAAATTAAGAGATATTGTTCATCAGGAGGCAGAGCCCTATGCGCAAAAGTTAGGAATTAAACCTCCTTTGCTTATGACCACAGTGAAACCGGAAGGTACCCTTTCCCAATTACCAACCGTTTCCAGTGGGGTGCACCATTCTCATTCTCCTTATTTTATCAGAAGGGTTCGTATTAACGCCAATGACCCCTTACTTAAGGTTTGTGAAGAATTAGGATATGATATAAAACCGGAAAATGGACAGACTGAGGAAAATTGCCAAACAAAGGTAATCTCTTTTCCTTGTTGTGCTCCGGAAGGAAAAACCAAAAAAGATGTTTCCGCTATAGAACAATTAGAAATTTATCGTTCTTTCCAAAAAGAATATACAGATCATAATACTTCTATTACTGTTCACGTGCAAAACCATGAATGGGAAAAAGTAGAAGAATGGTTATGGAATAATTGGGATGAAGTGGTAGCAGTAAGTTTTGTTTCTTTAGATAATAGTTTTTATGCTCAAATGCCTTATGAGGCGATAACAAAAAAAGAATATGAGAAGAAAGTAAAAAAAATGTTACCTTTTATTCCTTCACTTATCTCAAAATACGAAAAGGAAGAAATAGAGATTGACGTAGGAGAGGAATCATGTTCTGGTGGAGCATGTCCTATCAGATAAAAAGGTTGCAACCTGCTTGAACCGATTTTAGGTCTTTGTTAGAATTTCTGCACCTTTAGAAGTTACAAGAACAGTATGTTCAAACTGAGCACTAAGACTTCTATCTTCAGTTGTTACTGTCCAACCATCTTCTGAAGACACTTTAACCTCATATGATTTTCCCATATTAATCATTGGTTCAATGGTAAAAATCATTCCTTCCTGAAGCCTGACTTTATTTCGCAAGCTGTAGTAATGTAAAACTTGTGGGTCTTCATGAAAATTTTTTCCAATACCGTGTCCCACAAAATCACGCACGATTGAATAACCAAATTTACTGATATACTTTTCTATTGCTTTGCCGATTTCATAAAAGTATTTCCCCGGCTTCACTTCTTTTATTCCCCGATACATTGCATTTTTTGTACGGCTAACTAAGTATTTTGCTTCCTCACTGACATTTCCAATTAAATATGTTCTTGATGTATCACCATAATAACCGTCTAATTTAGCGGTAACATCGATGTTGATAATGTCACCGTCCTTCAAGATTTCCTTTTCAGAAGGAATCCCATGGCATACTACATTGTTGATTGACGTACAAATACTTTTCGGAAAACCATTATAATTCAAGGGAGCAGAAATTGCCCCATGCTTTTTAGTAAAATCTTCGCAAAGATCATTCAAATATAAAGTAGAAACACCTTCTTTAACAAAAGGGGTAATATAATTTAATATTTTTGCCGCTAATTTTCCTGCTTTCCTCATCATTTTAATATCATATTTATTTTTTATATATATCATCTTTTTTTAGTCCTTATAAAATAATCTTATTATTCTCTATAACAACATGAGAACCCAGCTACAATAGAGTTGCAAATTGCCGATTTTTAAAAAATCCAAATCCTTATTCCCTCACCTCTGATGTCATTTAGCTAAAAGTTTTGATTCGTCGTAGGATATTTTATTCTGTTTTTTATCCTGGTGCCTTTCTAAAGCAAGCTGGATTAATCGGTCAATCAGTTCGGGATAAGAGATACCACTCGCCTCCCACAGACGAGGGTACATACTGCTGGAAGTAAAACCGGGGATAGTATTAATTTCATTTAAATATATTTTATTTTCTTTTTTACTGACAAAAAAATCTACCCGTGCCATCCCGGCAGCATCAACAGCTTTAAAAGCACTAAGGGCAATCCGCTGAATCTCCTGGGATACTCTATCAGGTAAATCAGCCGGGATAATTAATTGTGTTCCCTCCTCTGTATATTTTGAATCATAATCATAAAACTCTCCTGCCGGTTTGACCTCACCCACTACTGAAGCTCGGGGTTTATCATTACCCAAAATACCACATTCTATCTCCCTTACTTCTTCTAATCCCTCTTCAATTAAAATCTTTCTGTCATAGGAAGAAGCTAAATCTATGGCCTTTTCTAATTCTTCTTTCTTGTGAACTTTAGTTATTCCCACACTTGAACCTAAATTGGCGGGCTTTACAAAAAGAGGATATTCGAAGCCATTCTGAACTAAAGACAAAATTTTCTCTTTATTTTCTTGCCACTCTTTTCTCTTAATGGTCATCCATTTTAATATAGGTAAACCTTTCTGTTGAAACACCATTCTCATAAAATCTTTGTCCATAGAAATTGCCGAAGCTGCCACCCCTGCTCCTACATAAGGAATATTAGCTAACTCCAAGAGACCCTGTACTGTTCCATCTTCTCCATACGGACCGTGTAATACCGGAAAAATTACGTCTAATTTTTCCAAAGCCGAGCTTTTATCCAATTTTTGATTATTGTCTATGCAAACCAGGGACTTACTGAAAGAATCATTCAATAAAATTACCGTGTTCTTCCCTTCTATTTTGCCAGATTGAAGAGCTAATTCGGAATCTTGGGGAGAAATCCACCTGCCCCCTTTGGTTATACCGATAGGAACTACGGCATATTTATCTTTATTTATTGCTTTAATAATTGA
>CAZXYB010000105.1:0-4540 GCA_964644855.1 uncultured Atribacterota bacterium
TAAATTAGTGCTTCTAGCAATAATGATTATAGTATAAGCGGGGGAGAAATGCAAGGGAAAAACAGTATCGAGTATATAGTATCGAGTATCGAGTTAAGGATTAGTTAGCTAGTTAGTTACCCAGTTAGCTAGTTGAGAAAATAGACTAAAGAAGTCAGGAGTCAGAATCCAGAATATTATTACTGTAGAGTATGGCCTATAATAAATATACTAATGAGTCAATAGTTTCTAGTTTATAAAAACCGAAAACCAATAACTGGAGACCTGGATATATGCTAACGGCTATTCACCCACTAACGACTAAACTAACTGGCTAACTGGTAAGCCAGGTAACTAGATAACTATAAATACGCAATACGAATTTTATTTTACGTTTTGCGACTTTTGCTTTAAGTTTTTTCTTTACTATATACTATATACTCGATACTATATTATTTAACAACTAATTTCATTTTTTATCCTCAGAAAAAGGCATTTTGATTATCGAACTTTTATCAAAAGTAGATAAGAAAAAATTATTAGTTAATTTCAAGCAATTTTTAGGACAAATATCTTCACAGAATCCACAAAAACAACATTTCCCTAGATCTATCTGAGGATATTTTTTAGGATATTTATCCTTATGCTCCTCAGGGGCTTCTATCATTTCTATTGCCCTATCAGGACATATTTTAGCACAAAGACCGCAAGATATACATTTATCTCGATCATATGAATGTTCTCCTCTATACCTTTCTGGTATTTCTATCGATTCATTAGGAAAACATACAGTCATTGGTTTACTAAATAAATTTTTTAATAATAAATAAGTAATATCAGATTCCATTTTGTCGCCTTCTTCCTTAAATTATTATATTTTTTTACTATCTATCCAAATCTGCTGGACAAACATTTAAGCTCCAATAAATAGCTGGCACATCTGCTATCTCGGCTCCTTGCAATAAATACTCCAAAACAGGTATCATATGAGAAAAACTTGGACCTCTAACTTTAACTCTATATGGTTTTACTTCTCCATTACTAATTATATGCATACCTCCTTCTCCTCTAGCAATTTCATTATGAACGTATACTTCGCCTTCTTTGATTTTCATGTTAAGTTTGGGCTTCTTAAATTTTGGAAGAATTACTTCTCCTTCAGGCAAATCTTTTAAGGCTTGCCTTACAATTTTTATTGATTCTTTTATTTCCTCCAAACCGATCATGTAACGAGAATAGGCATCTCCATCTTCCTTTACTGGAATTTTAAAATCAAATTTATCATATACTTCGTAAGGGTCATCTTTTCTTATATCGGCTTTTAGTCCTGAAGCTCTTAATATTGGTCCGGTTGCCCCTAGATTTATGGCATCTTTCAAATTTAAAACACCAATTCCCTTACTTCTAAGTAGAAAAGTAGGATTTTCTACTTCTATATATCTAACAGCCTCATTTATTTTATCTAAAACTTTTTCAATTTTCTCTTCTATCCCTATCGGAAAATCTTTTCTTAATCCTCCAGGACATATATATCCGGCAGGATATACTCTTCCACCAGTTATATAAGCAAATAAATCTAAAATATAATCTCTGTAACCAAAGGCAATTTTAAATCCAGTATCAAAACCAGTACCTGCTGAGAAAACACCCCACCAAATGAGATGAGATTGAATACGTGAAAGTTCAGCCATTATTACTCTTATATATTTAGCTCGTTCTGGAATCTCTAAATCCATTAATTCTTCCATTGCTTCTGCATGCACTAAATTCCAGGCCAATGACTCTAAAACACAAATCCTGTCGGAAAGCATTGCATTTTGAAGTGGTAGTCTATATTCCATTAATTTTTCAAAACCTCTATGAAGATATCCCGGATCAGAAAGAGCAGAAATTATTTTTTCTCCTTTTACTTTTATCTTAACCCCAAAATTGCTTGATCCTGGATGACAGGGACCAAAATAAAAATCGTATTCATTATTTTTAGGTAATAGAGTAATTTCCTGATTAATCTTCATAATACCCTCTTTCTCTTTTATTTTCCTTACTATAATAATTATCTCTTACATATTCTTGCCAATTAAAATCCTTTCTAAAAGGAGGCGCCCCTTGCCAATTTTCAGTAAATAAGGGTATCAAATTAGCATTACCCTTAAAATTTATTCCAAAAAATTCCCAATTTTCTCTTTCGTGAGCCTGTGCATTATTCCCCCATAATGGAATAATTGAATCAATAACTGGATTTTCTCGATCAATTTTAGCAGTTAAAACAAAAAGTATGTTATCTTTAAAAGACCATAACAGATAAGCAATTTTATATTTTTTCTCTTCTAACCAATCACTTACTGAAATTGCTGATAAATGAATAAATCCTTCCTGCTTTAACCATTTAGCCCAATCCAATAATTCTTCTTTGTCAATAGATATCCATACTCTATGAGCTCGTTGAATTGTCCCTTCACGTCCAAATTTTCTTTTTATTTTCTCTAATATTATTTTTTCTTTCTTAAGATCTGATTTCATTTTATTTCATCTCTCCTACATGTTTGAATATTTTACCACAAGCTTCAAAAACCGCCTCTGGACGAGGTGGACATCCAGGAATATAAATAGTAATAGGTAAATAATCATCCAATCTCTTGATAGTATTATATGAATCCCAATAAATACCACCAGTCATAGTACACGCACCTAACGCAATTACTGCCTTAGGTTCTGCCATTTGTGCATATATTAATTGTGCTCTTTTTATCGATTTAAAAGTTTGATAACCTGCAATAAACAAGACATCTGCGTGACGCGGTGTACCAGTAACAATCATACCAAACCTTTCCATATCCCATCTTGAACCAACCAACGGTACAAGTTCACAAAAACCACAAGAATTAAACCAATTAAAAATCCAAATAGCTTTTATTAACTTTTTCATTTTTTTTGCTTTTACACTCATTTAAAAATTCTCCTCTTCAAAATTAATTATCTTACTTCACAAATTTAATAATGAATACTATCCTTAAATTTATAATTTAAAATTTTTTTAAAATGAACACTTTTATAATCTTTTAAAAATTATAAAAATACCAACAAAAAAAATAAATATTTCCCTTTGTTATCTTTAGAAATATCCTCTTAACATAATAATTAATATTTTTCATTTAAAAAATACTTATGTATTCTTAAATCATCATTTAATTCCGGATGAAAAGATGATACTAAAATATTTTTCTCTCGGGCCATCACAATTTTTCCCTTAAATTTAGCTAAAATTTTTACTCCTCTTCCTATTTTTTTTATATAGGGAGCTCTAATGAATACTGCCCTAAAGGGTTTTCCCTTAAAATTTTCTATATTTAAATCAGCTTCGAAACTATCTACCTGTCTTCCAAAGGCATTTCTTTCTACTTCAATATCGATTAATTTAAATCTTACCTGCTCATTACCTACAACCTTATTTGCTAATAAAATCATCCCTGCACAGGTTCCAAATATAGGCATCCCTTCTCTTCCTCTTTTGTTAATCTCTTGGTCTAAGCCGTATATTTTAGCTAATTTACCAATAGTGGTGCTTTCACCTCCGGGTATTATCAATCTATCTACTTTTTCTAAATCTTCAACTGTTTTTACCTTGATACCCTCAAGGCCACATCTTTTAATCATCTTTAAATGTTCTTCTACTGCTCCTTGCAGGGACAATACTCCCACTTTCAAGATTTCCTTTCAGCTCCTCTCTGGTTCATTTATTAATTCAATTCTTAGCCTACCATCCTCTATCCTGCATTCGTTCAGCCGGAGCAATTTGAGAAATCTCTATTCCCTTCATCGCCTCACCTAATCCTTCTGAAACTTGAGCTAAAATCTTAGGATTATCATAATGGGTAGTAGCCTCTACAATAGCTTTTGCCCTTACTTTAGGATTATCTGATTTAAATATGCCTGAACCTACAAATACTCCATCTGCTCCTAACTGCATCATTAAAGCAGCATCAGCAGGGGTAGCTATCCCTCCAGCAGCAAAATTTACTACCGGTAACTTTCCTTCTTGAGCCACTTCTTGTAAAAGTTCAAAGGGAGCACCTAATTCTTTAGCTTTACTCATTAATTCTTCTTTTGCTATATTTTTTAATATTCTTATTTCGTCCATAACTTGACGCATATGCCTTACCGCTTCTACAATATTTCCTGTCCCCGGTTCACCCTTAGTCCTAATCATAGCAGCACCTTCTCCTATTCTTCTCAAGGCCTCACCCAAATTTCTTGCTCCACAGACAAAAGGAACTTTAAAATTTAATTTATCTATATGATAATTTTCATCAGCAGGAGTTAATACTTCACTTTCGTCAATGTAATCTACCCCTAAAGCCTCCAGTAACTGGGCTTCCACAAAATGCCCAATTCTTGCCTTTGCCATTACCGGAATAGACACTACCTTCATTATTTCTTTTATTATTTTAGGGTCAGCCATTCTGGCTACACCGCCTGCTGCCCGGATATCAGCAGGGACTCTTTCTAAAGCCATAACTGCTACAGCACCGGCTTCTTCGGCAATTTTTGCCTGTTCTGCATT
>CAZXYB010000106.1:0-4531 GCA_964644855.1 uncultured Atribacterota bacterium
GGGGAGGGGCGTATTGCAATACGCCCCTACACTTGTCATTCCCGCATCTCCATATCTCATTCCCGCTTTCCTTTATGTCATTCCCGCGAAAGCGGGAATCCATCCTTCTTGTCTCCTCCCCCTTCGAGGGGGGAGGATTAAGGTGGGGGTGAGGTTTTGGACAAGGCTCCCGCCCCTCTCCCCGGTAATCATTTTTTAAGGCGGCACTCAACCAGCCGGCAGGGTTCTGGATGTTCTTTCTCTCCATCAGCAGATCTAAGTTCTCTTCAATTTTCTTCACCGAATATTCTTTTAATATCTTCTCCATAAATTCCTCCTTAAAATCTAAATCCCTTAACTGTTCTCTAACTGCAAGCATCTTTTCTTCTCCTTCCTCTTTTAATTTGTTAAAATTAACGGCAACAACAGCAGCATCTTTTTCTCCATTTGTTGCTGTTGCCTTGGTAATGTTAAGATTGGTATTGTTAGGGTAGCGTTTTGATACCAAAGAAAGTTTCATATTGCTACCAATACAGGTATCATTTTGATACCTATCAGGTTTCATTTTGCTACCAATAAAATCTATTATTTTCTCCGGATCGGGAGGCCCTGTGAGCTCTTCCAGAGGAGTAATCTGATAGATATTATTTCTATAATGGCCGGTAGTAGATTTACCCCTCCTGATATTTTTAATCAGACCGAACTTAAGCAGGGTGTTCTGGTATCTGAGTAAGGTAGTTTTAGCTATCCCCATCTCTTGACAAAGGGAATCTATGGTCGGCCAGGCAATATACTTTCCTTTATGACAATAAGTAAGTAGTTCCTGATAAAGTACGATAGGACCTACTCCCAAAACCCTGACCCATTCCTTTAGGAAGTAATTAGAGACAATGATGTAGCCTTCTTTTTCCTTTCCGCCCGGTTTATTCTGGTTATTTAGTTTTTCTCTTTGCACGTATTTCCTCCTTCGTCTTAGTAATTAACCTGTTGATTAATTGCGTGATAAGTGATTAGTGATAAGTAATCGGGAAAAAGGTGCCTGTCCTTTTTTTCCAAAATAAAGAATTTTCCAAAATAAAATATTGTAGAATAAACTAATATGAAATTTATTTTAACAATTAATAATTTGCATCCTTAAGTCAATTATACTTGACTTAAAAGTTGAAAAAAAATTCTAAGTCAGATATAATTGACTTATAACTAAAATACCATTTTAAATCAGGAAGGTTTGACTTAAAAACAATTAAAGTCCGGGAGGGTAAATTTATGCAAAAAAATAGAGCAGGAAAATACATAAAGCAATTAGCAGGATACAAAGCATATATACCTAAATTATTGCCACCTACGCCACCTATTAAATATGATGGAGAATTGAGAAATTTACTTTCAAAGGCAGACAGAGCATTGGCAAAACTTGATGGTATCACGACTGTGCTTCCCAACCCGGAACTTTTTATTGCAATGTATGTTAAAAAAGAGGCGCTTTTAAGTTCTCAAATAGAGGGAACCCAGGCTTCTCTTGAAGGAATTTTGAGGTTTGAAGCAAATTTAGAAACCTCTGAGGATATGAATGAAATAAAAGAAGTGGTAAATTATATAAAGGCTATGAATTACGGGATAAATAGATTAAAGAATATACCTTTATCTAATAAGCTTATCAAAGAGATACATAAAATATTAATTAAAGGAACGAGGGGAACACTTAAAACACCAGGAGAATTTCGAAAAACTCAGAATTGGCTGGGACCTCAAGGAGCTAATTTATCAGGAGCAACTTTTGTTCCTCCACCACCGGATACTTTAATAAATTTAATTTCCAATCTTGAAAAATTTATACACAGTAAAGATGAAATACCTCCTTTAATTAAAATATCCCTTATTCACGCACAATTTGAAACAATACATCCCTTCCTTGATGGTAACGGTAGGGTAGGAAGATTACTAATTACTTTTTATTTGTTTTGGGAAAAGATACTATCCCGTCCTTTATTGTATCTAAGTTTCTATCTTAAAAAAAACAGAATTGAGTATTATGATTGGCTGATGAAAATAAGATTAGATGGAGATTGGGAAGGATGGTTAAAATTCTTTCTTAAAGGTGTTAAAGAAGTTTCCGAAGAAGCAGCTAATTCAGCAAGCAAAATTATTATTCTTAAAGAAACAATACTGAAAAAACTTTTTGATAAAAAAGTTTCGAGTATATATGCCGTTGAATTCCTAAATTTACTTTTTCGTAAACCAATAGTTACATCACAGGAATTAATAAAAGAACTGGGAACTAGTAAAGAAACTGCCAATCAAATACTAAAAAAATTTGAAGAATTAAAAATATTAAAAGAGATTTCTGGTAAAAAGAGATATAAAAAATATATTTTCTCAAATTATGTAAATATTATAAAAAGAGGGACAGAATTATAATAATAAAAAGATATAGATAATCTTATATGATAAAACATTTTCCGTCATTGCGAGCTTTTTCTCCTCCCCCTTGAGGCCTGAGGATTATCCTTCCAATCTCCTCCCCCTTTGAGGGGGGAGGATCAAGGTGGGGGTGATACTTTCTCTGTCATTTTCCACCGCTCACCGGGATTATTTTGAAAAAGGCACCAATATAATGGTTGAGATGTTTGATGACCGGATTGAAATCACCAATTTCGGTGGACTGGCGAAGGGATTAAAACCGGAAGACTTTGGAAAAAAGAGTGTCCTAAGGAATCCAAATATTGCTAATTTACTACTCCGGGCAGGGTACATAGAAAAGATGGGAACCGGCATCAATAAGATGAAGAACCTTATCTCAAAAGCCGGATTACCACCGATTAAATTTGAATTTGATAATTTCTTTACGGTGACCTTTAAAAGATCCAAAACTGTGGAGAAAATACTTGACGCAATTAAGAGCAATCCTAAAATAACACAAAATGAACTTACGGAAGTTACAAGTCTTACCAGAAGGGGTGTTGAGTGGAATCTAGCTAAGTTAAAAGAAAAAGGAATCGTTAAAAGGGTCGGCCCTGCAAAAGGCGGTTACTGGGAAGTTATTAAGAAATAAGAGAAAAAGTACAAATAGAAGGTACATATAAGAAACTAAAAGAGATTTTAGGAAAGATGGGATTAAAGCTATGAATATAGATAAAATATTAAAAGGTACAGAAAATACCACTGTTGAATTTAAAGAAGAAATCAATGAATCGATGTTTAAAACTATTTCAGCTTTTGCCAATAAAGATGGAGGAATTATCTATATCGGCATATCAGATAAAAAAGAGATAAAAGGACTTGAATACACCAATAGCATGCTTGGAGACTTAACTAATAAAATAATAAATCTACTGGGGATCCATCCCCAAATAGACTGTATTAAAATTAATAAAAAAGACGTACTTCAAATAAAGATTAAGAAAAGTACTCTACCTGTATCCTGCAAAGGCAAATATTATACCCGGGTTGGAAACACTACCAGAGAGATGCAGGGAGAAGAACTAAGATCCTTTTTTGTAAAAGGAACAAACTGGGACGGACTAACCGGAAACTACAATTTGGATGAGATTGACCCCGAAACTGTCAGAAAATTTATCCGAATGGCATCAAGAAACGGAAGATTAAAAACTGCAGATGAAAATGAAGATATAAAAAGTATTCTTAAGAAACTAAAACTTATTATTAATGAAAAATTAACTAATGCAGCGATAATGCTTTTTGGCAAAAATCCCCAAAAATATTTCATAAATGCATTGGTAAGAGTAGGACGATTTAAAGATGAAATCACAATTATAGGTGATAGGCGTATAGAAGGGAATCTATTTAAGCAAATAGAAGAAGCTGAAGAAGCGATAAAGAATTTCATAAATGTAAGATATGAAATAACCGGAGAGCAGTTAACCAGAAAAAATATCTGGGATTATCCTTTGGAAGCGATTAGAGAGGCACTCTTGAATGCTGTGATCCATAGAGACTATTTTAAGTACAATGTACAAAGTCAGATTAAAATATTTAATGACTGGATATGGTTCTTTAATATTGGAGGACTTCCGGAGGGAATAACCCTTGAACAGTTAAAAACTACTCACCCCTCAGTAGCCCGCAATCCCCTTATTGTTCATATATTTTATCTTGCCGGATTAATCGAAGAATATGGCTCAGGAATAGGAAGAATTATGGACTCCTTAAAAGAAGCCAACTTACCAGAACCTGAGTTCAAAGAAGAATTTGCTGGATTTTCTCTTTACATGAGAAAAGATTATTATACCGAAGAAAGACTTGAAGAAATGGGACTTAACGATAGGCAGATAAAAGCGGTAATGTATGTAAAAGAGAAAGGAAAGATAACCAATAAGGAATATCAAGAGTTAAACGGTGTGATCAAAAAAACTGCAAGTCGTGACTTAGGAGCTCTAGCAAATAAGCGTATACTGGAGAAAGTTGGATCTACGGGAAAGGGAACACATTATATTATGAAATAAACGAGCCAAAGGGGACATAAAGGGGACATAAAGGGGACATGCTTCTTTTATCATTCCCGCATTCCTATATGTCATTCCCGCGAAAGCGG
>CAZXYB010000107.1:0-4472 GCA_964644855.1 uncultured Atribacterota bacterium
CCTATATAGACCCCTGTTTTAGTCTTTAAACTGGCAGATAACTTCTTTAATCCCTGTGGATGGGGTTTTTCCAAACCATCATCGGCAGTAATTACCTCTTCCTTAAAACCGATATTCTCCCAGTCTAACCTTTTAATGACTGACCTGGCCTCTCTTTTAGTCCTGCCAGTTAAAATGCCAATAGAATAATTTTGTAAAAAATTTTTCTTGTTTTTATCTATAATGATCCTTTCCTGCTTTATTAACCCATCCTTCTTAGTTAACGAAGGATGAAATCCGTAAATATTAAAACAATATTCTTCTCCCGCATAGATCTCTTTAAATATTTTAGCAATTAATTCCTTATCCCACTGATTAAATATCTTATCCTTTATGTTACAATTTTTCTCAGCTAAATCTACGACTTTACCTAAACCTCCTCCTGAAGGTAATATCCTGGTAGTAAAGGTTTTTATATCGGGCTTACTATTTCTAAGCTCATCTATGTTTTTTAAATTATTATCTTCAGCTTTCATCAGGTAAAACAAAACCACAGCTGAAGTCAAATTCCAATCATTGTTAAATCCCCCTACCAACTTAAAATATTTAACCTCTTCCGGATTGATTAAATTTTGAGAGCCCTGAAGGCGTAATATCTCTTTAAAATAAAATTGAACCGTTTGGCATACAGCTTTTCTAAAAGAATCCCGCACATCCATTAGAACGCCATCAATATCAAAGACCAGAGTATCTATCTGAGATATTTTATCTAAAATCTTTTTATTTAAAATAATATTTTTGTTAAATAAATAATTTGAATTTAATTTTTCTAAAATTAACATTAATTAATCAACTCTTTCTTCTCTATGAATTTCTTATCTCTATCGAACGAGCATGGGCCTCCAGCCCTTCTAATCTAGCCAAGCTTGCTATTTTTTGCCCATCTTTCCTTAAGTTCTTTTTATCGTAGAAAATTATGCTACTCTTTTTGATAAAATCAGTTACCGATAATGGCGAAAAACATCTTGCTCCCCCGGAAGTAGGAAGAATATGATTGGGTCCTGCCCAGTAATCTCCTAAAGGCTCCGGCGAATAAGCCCCCACAAATATTGCTCCAGCATTCCTTATCGCGCCTAATATTTGCCAGGGATTTTCTATTTGCAATTCTAAATGCTCAGGAGCAAAATTATTTATAAACTCTAAAATTATCTCTTCGTCTTCAGCAATAATTAATTTCCCCTGGCTCTTCAAGGCTTCCTGAATAATTTCCCTCCTATTTAAATCTTTCAACTCCTGCTTAATCTCTTCTTCCACTTTTTCTGCTAATGAAGCAGAGGTAGTTATTAAAATTGCCAAAGCTCTTACATCATGCTCTGCCTGTGAAAGCAAATCACAGGCCAAATATTTTGGGTTAGCTTTGTCATCAGCCCAAATGAGAATTTCGCTTGGTCCTGCTAACATATCTATATCCACTTTTCCAAAGACATTTTTTTTGGCCAAAGTTACAAAGATATTCCCCGGGCCCACAATTTTATCCACTTTCTTTATAGTTTCTGTTCCATAGGCCAAAGCAGCTATGGCCTGGGCTCCTCCTATTTTATAGATTTCCAATATGCCCAATTCCCGGGCAGTAGATAATAAGTAGGGATTTATTTTGCCATCAGGAGAAGGTGGGGTTACTACAACAATCTCTTTAACCCCCGCAATAATTGCCGGTACTGCTGCCATAATAAGGGAAGAGGGGTAAGCAGCCGTTCCTCCCGGGACATACAAACCCACTCTCTCAACGGGATTCACTATTTGCCCCAAAATAATTCCTTTTTCTTCTGTAGTAAACCAGGAATTTTCTTTCTGATGCAGGTGGTAATTTTTGATCTTCTTTATAGCCTCTCTTAAAACTTCCAATAAATCTTCCCTTACTTCCTGGCTGGCAATATTCCATTCTTCCGGACTAACCGGTATTCCCGAGGGGTTTAACTTTACTCCATCATACTTTTCAGTAAATTCAAGAAGAGCTTTATCCCCTTCTTTTTTCACACTGAATATAATTTCTCTAACCTTATTTTCAATATCATCTACCAGGTTATCTTCAGAATAACCCTGCCTGCAAATCTCTTCTATTTTTTTCTTATTATTTTTATTTAAAAAAATGGTCTTTATCAACTCGAACCAATCCTTTCTTCCACATTATTCCCTTACCATTCTGCAATTTTATCTGATTCTAAAGATATAAATTTTTTAATATCCTGTAAGAGTCCTGTAATTCTTTTATGTTTAGTTTTATAACTAATCCGGTTAACGATTAGCTGGGCACTTAGAGGAATTATCTCATTAATTATTTCTAACTTATTCTCCTCTAAGGTGCGCCCGGTAGAAACTATATCAACAATCATATCTGCCAGACCTACTTGAGGAGCCAATTCTACAGATCCGTAGAGTTTAATTAATTCCACATATATCCCCCTTTTTTTAAAATAGCCTGCTGCAATGCGGGGATATTTGGTTGCTACCTTTAAACGGTGCCCATTATTTTTATAATATTTTTTTTGTTCTCTCTCTTTTGGAGCAGCTACTATCATCTTACACTTTCCAAATTTTAAATCTAAAAGTTTATAAACATCTTTTTTCTCTTCTAATAATATATCCTCTCCGACAATCCCAATATCTGCTACACCACATTCAATATAAGTAGGATTGTCTTTAGGTCTGGTAATGATAAATTTTGTCTCCTTTTCCTGGTCAAAAAATACCAATTTTCTGTTTATCTCTTTCCCATGTTTTAAATCAATCCCTACCTCTTCAAACAATCGAATAGAAGGTTTAAACAGCCTTCCACTAGGTAAAGCAATAACTAAATAGTTAGTATTAATTTCTCTACTCATAAGTTATCATTTCCTCTTTTCCTGATGTTACTTCAATTCTTTTAATTTTGTTGGACTGATTATTGTCTACTATTACTATATATTTTATCCCTTTAGAACCAGCATAATTTAACACCTCTGCAAACTTTCTCTTCCCTACCTCCAACTCTATAATCAGCCCTTTTTTTCTCAAATCTCCAGCTACTTTTAGGGCTTTTTTAAAATTATCTTTATTGTTTTGGTAATGTACCAAGTACTGATCAGGCCTTTTTACCTCTAAAGAATTTATATCCTCTCTCTCTAAGGCCATTATCAATCTTTCTAATCCAACAGCAAACCCGGTGGAAGGTAAATTTTCTCCAAACTTTAAACAAAGATTATCGTATCTTCCTCCACCACAAATCGGAAATCCCAGATTGTCAGTATAGCCTTCAAATATAATTCCGGTATAATAATCAAAACCCCGTATAATTCCTAAATCTATCAGAACGTATTCTTCTAATCCGTAATCTCTCAAAAGATTATAGACTTTTTTTATCTCTTTCAAAGCAGATAGCGATAATTTATTGTTTATCATCTTTTCTGCCTCTTCTAATACTTCCTCTCTTCCTCTTAAAGTAGGCATTTTTAAAATAAATTCTTTTTCTCTATCTTTAATATCGGAAAAAGACAATATCTTTTCCAGTAATACAAAATCTTTATTTGAAATTGCTTCCTTTATTTCCAATTTTCTCTTCTCTTCGGCCTTTATCGATTGCATAATTCCGTTGAAAAAATTAATATGCCCTATATCTATAAAAAATTTTTTGAGCCCGCTATTTTTTAAACACTCTACAGTTAAGGCAATAACCTCTGCATCCGCCTCTTTACTATTTACCCCTATCAACTCTACCCCCATCTGGCAAAACTCCCTTTGGCCTCCCACTTTAAAATCATCATACCTGAATACATTACCCATATAATAAAATCTCAATGGTTTAGGCTCCTGTTGCATTTTAGTGGAAGTTACTCTGGCCAAAGGTGTAGTCATCTCGGGACGAAGGGCAATAATATTACCTTCTCGGTCAAAAAATTTGATCATTTCTTTTTTCACGATTGAGCCTGCGCCCCTGGCTAATATATCGTAAAATTCAAAAGTAGGAGTAATTATTTCTTGATAACCCCATTGGCTAAAAATCTGACTTATTTTATTTTTTAATAATCTCCTTTTTAAAACTTCCTCTGGCAACAAATCGTTTAAACCTTCAGGAATATTCATCCGCAATTACCTCTCTCTTAACTTTTATCTTCTCTTAATTCATTAATCCTTCAAAATTAATCGATACCCACGCCTTTACAGAAAGAAAACTGATAACCAAAAACTGTAAACTTGCACCTCTTTTGCATTTTGCATTTAATACTAATGATTAATTAAATTTATATTCTTTAATACGTTAAAGTATTAACGAGATAAATATAGAGAAATTTTAACATTATTTTAAAATTCTGTCAATAGTAACTTGCGCGGTTTTTTGTAAATTTGTGAGTTTTTTTTGGGGAGGGGTAGATTTGAATATCTATATATGTGGGTTTAGGTGTAAATAGGGATACCCAGAAAAACCTTTTTTGTAATTTTTAACGCTTATATTTTTT
>CAZXYB010000108.1:0-4406 GCA_964644855.1 uncultured Atribacterota bacterium
AAGTATTTCTTTGCTTCGCCTACAGTATATAGTGATCCGGTAATACATATTAGATCATCTTGATTGGATTTCGATAAAGCAAAATTTATGGCCTGGGGAATATTTTCTGTAATAATTATTTTATTCTCATCTATATATTGTACTGCTTCTTTAGCGATTATCTGGGGAGAAGCCGCCCGAGGGCTCTTTGCCTTGGTAGTAATGATTAAATCTGCTATGGGAGCTATTATTTGTATCATCTTTTTGTAATCCTTATCTGCAAAAATTGCTAATACCAAAATGAGCCGGTGATAAGAAAAAATCTCTTCCAGGGCTTGTCTCGCTATCTTTACTCCATTGGGATTGTGTGCCCCGTCCAATATCAATGTAGGGTTATTCTGGATAATTTCTAATCTCCCAGTCCATTTAACTTTCTCCAAGCCATCTCTTATTGCTTTTTCAGAAATATTTATTCCTTTGATTTTAAGAGCTTCTATTGTGGTAATAGCTGTAGAGGCATTGTCTGCTTGATGTCTGCCTAACAAGGAAGTATGAAGATTTTTATAATTACGATAGATTCCTTTCAAATTAAATATTACGCCCTTGATATTAGATTTTACTATTTTATAATTTATTTCTTTTCCTGTGCTATAAATAAGGGAATTTCTCTCATTGGCTATTTTTTTAATCTCCTTATAAGCTTTATCGTATTGCTTAGAAGATATTACAATTCCGTCCGATTTAATAATTCCTCCCTTTTCACTGGCAATTTCTTCTAAACTGTTTCCTAATTTATCCATATGGTCATAATCGATATGGGTAATGACAGAAACTAAGGGTTCGCAAATATTTGTAGCATCTAATCTTCCGCCTAACCCTACCTCTAAAACTAAAAAGTCTACCTGTTCTTCAAAAAAATAGAGAAAAGCCAGAGAAGTTACAACTTCAAAGAAGGTAGGATGGCCGTAAGAAGGCGTATTGGCAACTTTTTCTATGTAAGGTTTAACTCTTTCTAATAGCTCACTTACTTTTTTTCTATCTATTTGCTTATTGTTAATTTTAATTCTTTCGGTAAAATCAACTAAGTGAGGAGAAGTATAGAGTCCAACTCTGTAACCATTAGATTGTAGGATTGAACTAATTAAGGAGACTGTTGACCCCTTTCCATTTGTTCCGGCAACATGAATTATTTTTAATTTTTTATGGGGATCACCTAAAAGGAAGGATAGATATTTTATATTTTCGAGTCCTAACTTCGTGCCATATTTAGTTAAATCGTAAATATAATCCAATGCTTCAGTGTAAGTTATCATTTTACCTCTCTATGGGGATTAGCGTAGAGCGTACAGCGTTTAGCGTATAGGATAAATCATACCATACAACATACTACCTACTTCTTTTAATAAATTTTTAATATCATTTCTAATATTTTTTGTCATTCCCGATCCTTCTCTGTCATTCCCGTGAAAACGGGAATCTATCTTTTAAATTAAATATCTAATTCTGGATTCCCACTTTCGTGGGAATGACAGAGGAAAATTGGCTTTTATATTTCGTCTGCTTTTTTTCTCATCACGGCAACGCCGTGATGCTACACGCTGTACGCTCTACGCTATTTTTGCTCTACGCTAAACGCTATACGCTCCACGCTGTACGCTCCACGCTAGTTTACTTTATTTAAAGGATTTTAGATTATTTTCCAATCTTTCTTTGATGTCTCTTAAATCATCTGCTTTATCTCTTTCTTTCTTAACAATATCTTCCGGGGCTCTAGACAGGAAATCTTCATTATTTATTTTTTTGAAAATTACACTAAGCTCATTATTGATTTTATTTAATTTTTTCTCTAAACGAGCTATCTCCTCTGAAATATTTATTATACCTTTTAGTGGAATAAATATTTCGACCCCTTCTAAAACAGCTGTAGCCGAATGTTCTGGTTTTTTAATCCCCTTTCCTACTTCTAATGATTTTGTTTTAATCATGGTCTTGATATAATCTATATTTTCTTCTATTAATTTTAATTTATCTTGTTCGTAAATATTTAAATATAAATCAATTTTTTTATTATAGGGAATATTCATATCTGACTTAATAGTTCGAATAGCTTTAATAATACTCATTATTTTTTCCATCTTATTTTCTGCATCCCTATTTTCATATTCTTCTTTGTATTGCGGCCAGGGTGAAACCATAATACTTTCCCCTTTGTGAGGCAGCTTTTGCCATATTTCTTCAGTTATAAAAGGCATAAAGGGATGTAAAAGCCTTAAAGTATTTTCTAAAACAAACCACATAATATATTGAGAAGTTTCTTTTTCTATTACATCCTCTTCTTGATATAATCTTGGTTTAATGAATTCTACGTACCAATCACAAAGCTCATTCCAGACAAATTCATAAATAATTTTAGCAGTTTCCCCATATTTATACTCATTAAGACATTCAGTGGAACTTTTTATGGTCTTATTTAACTTGCTTATTATCCATTTATCAACCAAGGTCATCTTTAATTTATCTTTTCCTATTTTATCAATATCAAAATCATTCAGATTCATTATAGAAAATCTAGAAACATTCCATATTTTATTAGTGAAATTTCTAAATCCTTTAATTCTCTCCTCTGAAAGGCAGATATAATTTCCCTGGATAGTTAGAGCGGCCAGGGTAATGCGAAGAGTATCAGCACCATATTCATCAATTATCGTTAGGGGATCAATAGCGGTCCCACTGGATTTACTCATTTTTTTACCTTTTGCATCTCTAATTAATGGGTTTATGTAGATTTGCCTAAATGGAACTTCGCCCCGAAACTTTAAACCCATCATTATCATTCGAGCTACCCAAAAGAAAATAATATCAAAACCAGTAACTAATACTGAGGTCGGATAGAAAGATTCTAAATCTTTCGTTTTTTCCGGCCAGCCCAAGGTAGAAAAAGGCCACAAAGCAGAGCTAAACCAGGTATCCAAAACGTCCGGGTCTTGCAGGAGATTATGACTTCCACATTTTTTACAAATTGTAGGATCTTCTAATTCTACGATTATTTCTCCACAATCCTGACAATACCAGACCGGTATGCGATGTCCCCACCATAACTGACGTGAGATACACCAATCTTTAATATTTCTCATCCAGTCATAATAAACTTTGTCCCAGCGAGAAGGAATAAATTCAATTTTACCCGCCTCTACGGCAGAAATCGCAGGTTCAGCAATTTCTTTCATCTTAACAAACCATTGTTTCGAAAGATATGGTTCAATAATAGTTCCACATCTATAGCAATGACCGATAGAATGTTTATATTCTTCAATCTTATTTAAGAATCCCTTTTTTCTTAATTCATTCAAAACTTTTTCTCTACATTTAGATACAGTTAAATTTTTAAATTTTCCTGCTTTCTCATTCATAGTACCGTCGTTATTTAATAAATTAATCATGGCAAGGTTATGACGTTTTCCCAATTCAAAATCATTTAAATCATGAGCGGGAGTTATCTTTACTGCACCGGTTCCAAATTCAGGGTCAACATAACTATCAGCCACTATCGGTATTTCTCTATCCATCAAAGGCAATATGGCTGTTTTACCGATAAATTTTTTATATCTTTTATCCTCGGGATGAACAGCTACTGCAGTATCGCCAAGCATAGTTTCCGGACGGGTAGTAGCAACAGTTATGGACTCTCCTTTAGAATCTTTTATAGGATAATTTATGTAATACAGATTTGCATCTTCTTCAACCGATTCCACTTCAATATCAGCCAAAGCAGTCTGACATCTTGGGCACCAATTTATTACATAATTTTCCCGGTATATTAGGCCTTCTTTATATAATTGTACAAACACTTTTCTAACAGCTTTGGACAGGCCTTCATCTAAGGTGAATCTTAATCTTGACCAATCACAAGAAAATCCTAATTTTTTTAGTTGATTTATTATGTTATTTCCATATTTTTCTTTCCATTTCCATACTCTTTCTACAAATTTTTCTCTTCCTAAATCGTGTCTACTTTTCCCTTCTTTGCTAATTTCCCTTTCTACTACATTTTGAGTAGCAATTCCGGCATGATCAGTCCCCGGTAGCCAAAGGGTATTGTAGCCTTCCATTTTTTTCCATCTAATTAAAATATCCTGTAAAGTATTATTTAAAGCATGACCAATATGCAATGACCCTGTGACATTGGGTGGAGGTATAACGATAGAAAAATTATTTTCTTTATTATGATTAGACTCTGCTTTAAAATAATCTTTTTCTAACCAAAATTTATACCATTTTTCCTCAACTTTTTTTGGATCGTATACTGACGCTATTTCAGTATCTATTTTTTTCATTATCTTTTCCTCCTTGAGTTTAAAAACAAAAAACTCCTTTCGTTTTTCAAAAGGACGAAAGGAGTCTATCCGCGTTACCACCTTAATTCCTGT
>CAZXYB010000109.1:0-4352 GCA_964644855.1 uncultured Atribacterota bacterium
AAGAAAGCCCAGGAAATGATTCACGAAGATGCCGGTTGGGTTTATCTGGCTCATTCAACCCAGAATATAGTCTTTAGAGCAAATGTAAAGGGTTATGCCCTTAATCCGACTTCCAGAAAATTCTTCTATCCGGTATCAGTAGAATAGTAAAACATATTCTAGAATAAATTTTAATTAATAGGAAGGGATGATTTTATTCATCCCTTCCTGGAAGTATGATTTAGAAAATTTAATCTGATTTGAATAACATAAAAAATGTGCCTTTTCAGGCACATTTTTATTTTTTTATTATTGCATTATGATGATTTAAAAGTATAATAGTATAAGTATAATTAAAAACAGATAGGAATTAGTTGATGAAGTGGTATATTACTAAAAGATTATTAATGTTGATCCCGGTACTATTAGGAGTTTCCATCCTTGCTTTTTCTTTAATTCGTTTAGCCCCCGGTGACCCGGCAGTAACCATAGCCGGACAACATGCCTCTCCTCAGGTTATCAGTGCCATAAGAGAAAAATACGGATTAGATAAACCCCTTACTACTCAATATTGGACCTGGCTTAAACAGGTATTGCGGGGAGATTTGGGACGTTCTATAGTTTCGAATGAATATGTAACTAAAGAGATATTAGAAAGATTTCCTAATACGGTTGAACTTACCCTGCTTTCTATGATTTTTGCTATAACCATCGGTTGTATCGCTGGAATTATTTCTGCCTCACGGCAGTATTCGCTTTTTGACTACAGTTTTATGGGGCTCGCCATCTTTGGTGTGTCGATGCCCGTTTTCTGGTTAGGAATTATGTTAATGATGATTTTCGGTGTTTGGCTGAGATGGCTTCCTATCAGTGGACGTATAAGCATGATGATATCTTTCCAGCGAATTACCGGCTTTTACCTGTTGGACAGTCTCATTACCGGCAATTTTGTAGCATTTTTCAGTTCGCTTCGTTATTTAATCTTGCCTTCCGTTGCCCTGTCTACTATACCGATGGCTACTATTGCCCGTGTAACCAGGTCAAGTATGTTGGAAGTATTAAGGCAGGATTTTATTAGAACAGAGAGGGCTAAAGGGTTATCAGAAAGAATGGTAATTTATAAACACGCAGTAAGAAATGCCATGATCCCGGTAATTACCGTAATCGGATTAAATTTTGGTTTACTATTGGCCGGTGCAATCTTAACTGAAACGGTTTTTTCCTGGCCGGGAATCGGAAGATATGTGATAAATGCAGTAGGTATGAGAGATTATCCTGTGGTACAGGGATGTGTATTGTTTTTTGCTTTAATGTTTGTCATTGTAAATTTAATAACTGATATCATTTATGTTTATATTGATCCAAGAATTCATTACGAATAGGTAAAAAAATGAAAAGAATCAGAGAAACTAAAACCCAAGAATTAATTAGAAGGTTAAAATATAATAAATCAGCAGTCTTTGGTCTGGCAATTGTGGTTATACTAATTTTGTGTGCCGTTTTTGCTAATTTTATTGCTCCTAATAGTCCTACTCCTTCTCCTCCGGAGCTTTCTAATGCTTTAAAACCGGGATTCTGGAGCGAAGATGGAGTAGAAGGTATGCCCTTAGGGGCTGATGGCCTGGGGAGATGTGTTTTAAGTAGGATTCTTTACGGAGCCAGAGTCAGTTTAACTGCAGGTTTTGTTGCAGTGGGAATTGCCATGTTCCTGGGAATAACCTTTGGAATAATAGCAGGATATTATGGCGGATGGGTAGACGCAGTTATTATGAGAATTGTAGATATTATGTTTGCTTTTCCAGCATTACTCCTGGCTATTGTAATTGTCACTGTTCTGGGACAAGGATTGTCTAAGGCAATGGTTGCTATTGGTATAGTCTATACCCCTCAGATGGCGAGAATTATCAGGAGTTCGGTACTTTATATTAAAGAGATGGAATATATTGAAGTTCAGAGGGCAATTGGCTCAAGTGATTGGAGAATTATCTTTCGCCATGTCCTTCCCAATAGTATTGCCCCGGTTATTGTATATGGTACTCTGATGTTAGCTACTGCTATCTTAGATTGTGCAGCTCTCGGTTTTTTAGGATTAGGAGCTCAACCTCCCATTCCGGAATGGGGTGCCATGCTTTCTAAAAGCTATTCTTATATTGTAAGTGGAGCATGGTGGGCAGCAACTTTTCCTGGAATAGCGATATTATTATCTGTTATAGGCCTTAACTTATTAGGAGACGGTTTACGGGATATCTTAGACCCCCGACTTAAAACTTAAAAAAAACAGAAAAAAACAGAGGACGGTTCTCTGTTCCTCTAAATTTATGAAATAGGATAAAATAAGAAAAGATATGAAAACATTACTGGAAATAAAAAATTTAAAAACTCACTTTTTTACCCATGAAGGTACAGTAAAGGCTGTAGATGGGGTTAGTTTTAAAATTAACCAGGGAGAAACTTTAGGGATTGTAGGGGAATCCGGAAGCGGTAAGAGTGTTACTGCCCTGTCGGTTATGAGATTAATTCCTCATCCTCCGGGAAAGATTGTAGGGGGAGAAATATATTTTGAAGGCAAGAACCTCTTAAAGTTAGATGATAAAGAAATTAGAAAGATGAGAGGGAAGAAAATATCCATGATCTTCCAGGAACCCATGACTTCATTAGACCCGGTATTCACTATCGGTCATGAAATCGGGGAAGTCATTCAATTACATCAGGGGTCAAACAAAGAAGAGGCTAGAAAAAAATCTATAGAGATATTAAAGGTTGTAGGAATACCGGATGTAGAGAAGAGAATAGATAATTACCCTCATGAGTTATCCGGTGGAATGAGACAGAGAGTGATGATTGCCATGGCTCTATCCTGTAATCCTACCTTACTTATTGCTGATGAGCCTACCACCGCCCTTGATGTTACCATTCAAGCTCAGATTTTAAGATTAATTAATGATTTAAAAGATAAATTTGGTGCATCAGTGATGTTAATAACTCATGATCTGGGGGTAATCGCTGAAATGTGTGATAACGTAGCGGTAATGTATGCAGGGAATATCGTAGAATATACCGATGTATATACACTTTTTAATAATCCTCTCCATCCTTATACCAAAGGGTTAAATAAATCAATGCCCCGAATGAATGTTGAGGCAGAACATCTTGATGTAATTCCGGGCATGGTCCCCAATCTTCTTGATTTACCTTCAGGATGTCCGTTTCATCCCAGATGTGATTTAAGTTTTAAAAAATGTGTTGAAGAGATGCCAGAGCTGATAGAGATAGAAAACTCTCATCTAGTGAGATGTCATTTAATTAAGAAGACAATAAGGAGCAAATAGGTAGAATGGAAAGATTGGTAGAAGTGAAAAATCTAAAAAAATGGTTTTGGTTAGGCAAATCACCCTTAGGCAAAAAGATAGCAGTTAGGGCTGTAGATGACGTGAGTTTTTATATAGAGAAGAAAGAAGTTCTTGGTCTCGTGGGAGAATCAGGATGCGGAAAGACTACCTGTGGGAAAACTATACTGCGAATATTAGACCCGACAGAAGGTAAAATATATTTTAATGGTCAGGAAATAACTCATACAAGAAAAAAAGAGATGTTAAAATTTAGAAAAAAAATGATGATTATCTATCAGGATCCCTTTGGTTCTCTTGATCCCAGAATGACCATAGGTACAACTATTGCTGAACCGATGGAAGTACATAAGATTGGTTCTAAAAAAGAACAAGAAGAGAGAGTAATTGGGATTATGGAAAAGGTTGGTCTTCTACCAGACCAGATAAACAGATACCCTCATGAATTTAGTGGCGGTCAAAGGCAGAGAATAGGGATTGCCAGAGCTTTAGCAACTAACCCGGAGTTTATAGTTGCCGATGAATGTGTATCCGCTCTGGATGTTTCCATCCAAGCTCAAATTATTAATTTATTACAAGATTTACAGAAAGAATTTGGACTCACCCTTTTATTTGTGGCTCATGATTTAAGCGTAATAAAACATATCTGTGATAGAGTTGCAGTAATGTATTTAGGAAAGATAGTAGAGACTGCTCCTAAAAAAGAATTATTTAGTAACCCTAAACACCCTTATACCCAGGCATTACTTTCAGCTATACCTATTCCTGACCCCAATCTTAGAAAAAAAGGTCAGATTTTAATGGGCGATGTTCCCAGTCCTGTAAATCCTCCTTCCGGATGTCGGTTTCATACCAGATGCCCTTATGTAAAAACTATATGCAAAGAAGAAGAACCGGAACTAAAATGTTTTGAAAATAATCACTATATAGCCTGCCATCTGTTTTCCTAAATGGTTAGATAAAATTATTAACTTCTATTATTACTAATATACTCATCACTGTATCTTCTACACTAAACGCTCTACG
>CAZXYB010000110.1:0-4318 GCA_964644855.1 uncultured Atribacterota bacterium
GGGTAGCGTATAGACGCGGGGAATAATTGCGGGGAAAAAATAAGAATGCTAAAGATGCACGAAACATCCCCCAGCCTTTCCATAGGACAGGTGTTTCGTATGTCTATAAAAAAAGGACGTACGGCGGACTTTGAACTTTTTATAAACTTGTAACTTGAAACCTGCACCTTATTACTCCTTACATATTACTTGTTACTATATTTTATACGAGATACAATTTCGTTGTTCGTATCTAGTATCTAGTATCTCGAAGGAAAAATAAATTTAAACACACAGTTTTTTTAATCACTTAGGGTCCAATTCCCCGCAGCTCTGCTGTGGTTAATAAATGTGAAAAAAAGATCGAAAAAGAATATAAAAAGTTAAATTATGGGCAAATTAGTTTGCTTTAGAGGATAATAGATACCCCGTAGCTCTGCTGTTGTGAGATTCATTTTTTAAATATTTTAACTATTTGTTTCTTAGCGAGATACGATTCACGAGATACGAGATACGATTTATGGGTGAGCATTTTGATTAAAATAAAAAATCTAAATCACGTATATAATTATCATAAAAAAGATCAAATAAAAGCTTTGGACTCCATTAATTTAGAAATAAAAAATGGTGACTTTGTTTCCATTATAGGTTCAAATGGTTCAGGGAAATCTACTTTAGCTAAACATTTGAATTGCTTACTGCTTCCTACTACCGGAGATATTTGGGTAGATAAAATGAATACCAAGAATAAGAGCAAAACATGGGAAATAAGACGAAAAGTTGGTATGGTATTTCAAAATCCAGACAATCAAATTATTGCAACTACGGTAGAAGATGATATAGCTTTTGGTCTAGAAAATGTTGGAATAAAGACAAAACTTATGAGAGAACGGGTAGATTGGGCTTTAGAAATTGTAGAAATGAAGGAGTATAAAAAAAGTGAACCCCATTTACTTTCGGGTGGGCAAAAACAAAGGGTAGCAATTGCTGGAGCAATTGCCTTGTACTCTTCATATTTGGTTTTAGACGAACCTACGGCAATGCTTGATCCCCGGGGTCGAAAAGAGGTTATGGATATTGTTAAGAAGTTAAATCGAGAAGAGAATATTACCATAATTTATATTACTCACTTAATGGAGGAGGCGGCTGAGTCTAGCCGGGTAATCGCGTTAAATAAAGGGAAAATTGCTCTAGAAGGAAAACCTGAGGAGGTATTTACTCAAATAGAGGCATTAAAAGAATTAAGATTGGATGTTCCTCAAATAACTGAACTTGCCCTAAGATTAAATAAAAGAGGAATAAATATATCTCCTCATATACTGAAAGTTGAGGATATGGTGGAAAGTTTATGTTTATACATTTAGAAAATATGTACTTTACTTATAGCTTAGGAATGCCCTTTGAAACAGAAGTATTAAAAAATATTAATTTAAAAATCGATAAAGATGAATTTATTGGTTTAATTGGGCATACTGGTTGCGGAAAAACGACTTTAATTCAGCATTTTAATGGTTTACTTACACCAACCTCTGGTAAAATTTATGTCGAAGGAGTAGATTTAAGTAAAAAAGGTGTTAATCTTAAGTTAGTAAGACAAAAAATAGGTTTGGTGTTTCAATATCCCGAGAATCAATTGTTTGAAGAAACAATCGATCAAGAAGTATCCTTTGGTCCAAGAAAATTAGGTTTACCAGAAGGGAAAATTAAAAAAAGAGTCAGAGAAGCCTTAAAAATGGTCGACCTTGATTATAGTCTCTACGCAGAACGTTCTCCCTTTTCTCTAAGCGGAGGGGAGATGCGACGTGTTGCTTTAGCCAGCATACTTTCCATAAGACCAAAAATGTTGATTTTAGACGAACCTACCGCTAATCTTGATCCGCGGGGTAGAGATAATATATTATCTGAAATAAAAAAGATACATAATAATTTTGGGATGGGTGTGGTTTTAGTTTCACATAATATGGAAAAAGTTGCTGAAACAGTGGATCGTCTTTTAGTAATGCACCGAGGAGAGATAATTATAGATGGTGCTCCCCGGGATATTTTTGAGAAGAATGCTAATGATTTAGTGGAAATGGGTTTAGGACTTCCGCAGGTAACTGAGTGTATGCATAAACTGAAAGCAAAAGGAAAAGATGTGTATGCCGGGGTACTAACTGTAGATGATGCTGAAAAGGAAGTTTTAAAAAAAATAAAAACATTAAAGAAATAAATGTTTAAAGAGTTTAATATACAAAATTATTAAGAAGATGGGGAAAAATGAGAATATTAAGGAATATTAGCTTTGGTCAGTATATCCCAAGGGATTCTTTAATTCATAATTTGGATCCCAGAATAAAAATACTAAGTTGTTTGGCTATAATTATAAGCTTATTTCTAATAACAGAATATTTAGGATATTTCGTTTTGGGAAGTTTTATAATAGTTTGTATTATTATTTCCAAGGTACACCCAAGATTTGTATTTAGAGGTCTGCGTCCCATATTGTTTATCATTGTATTTACTTTGATAATACATCTTTTTATGACTGAAGGAAAAGTAATTTATCAGTTAGGCTTTTTAAAAATAACCCAGGAGGGATTAGTAAAAGGACTGCTTATTTCTTTTCGATTGTTTATCCTAATTCTAACTACCTCCCTGCTTACTCTGGCTACTTCTCCTATTTCTTTAACTGATGGAATAGAAAGGTTATTGTCTGTTTTTAAATCCATAGGTATGCCCGCTCACGAAATAGCTATGATGATGACTATAGCACTGAGATTTATTCCGACTTTATTGGAGGAGACAGAAAAAATAATGAAAGCTCAAATATCTCGAGGTGCAGACTTTGAAAGTGGGAATATTTTTAACCGAGCAAAGAATTTAATTCCTATTTTAATACCCCTGTTTGTTAATGCATTTCGACGTGCCGATGAATTAGCCATTGCTATGGAAGCTAAATGCTATAGAGGGGGAGAGGGTAGAACTCATTATAGAGAATTGAAGATTAAAAAAGCTGATATTTTAATTTTTACCTTAACCTTAGTTATTACTATCATGGTGAGTGTAATGTTTTAAGAGCAGTATATCGTATTGCGTATATCGTATATCGTGAAGAGGGATAGCGTTTAAGGTTTATAATTAGTTAATTGGTTAGCTAGTTACCTAGTTAACTGCTTAAGAAAAAGGAAAATTAAAAGTGCAAAGCGAAAAACTATAGCTCAAAGCTTAAAATTAAAGAGGTGTTTTTAATTATTTTCTTAAATCTGTCATTGGAAAATTCACAATGGCTTAATTTACTAAGAGGAGCTAAGAAAATAGATAGTAAACAAATAGAATATTTTTTAAACAAAACTAAAAAAATTAGCAAAAATATTAGGTTCAAGTATATTAACTCTCAAAGGGGAAAATAAGTTTTGAGTTTTAAATTATAGTTTCGTTTTTAGCTTAACCAGGATGACCAATCATATTTCTATTTACTAAATCATAAATATAATGAACTATATTGGAAAGTACGTAAATGATTAATATAAAACTTACCATAGAATACGAAGGAACTAAATATCATGGCTGGCAAAGACAAAAAAGTCTTTTAAGTATACAGGGAATTTTGGAAGAAAAAATATCTCAGATTACCCAAGAAAAAATATCGCTTAACGGTTCTGGAAGGACTGACGCGGGAGTACATGCCCTGGGTCAAGTTGCAAACTTTAAAACTAACAGCTCTATTCCTTTGATGGAATTAACTTTTGTTTTAAACCGTATGTTACCTTTAGATATCAGGATTAAAAAAGCAGAAAGGGTAGATAATAATTTTCATGCCCGCTATAGTGCAGTTAGTAAAATTTATCATTATTATGTTTTAAATTCCAATCAAAATAATAACTACATATCTATTTTTCTGAGAAATTACGTATATTGTATTTATGAGAATATAGATTTAGGGGAGATGAAAAAGGCCAGTAATTATTTACAGGGAGAACATGATTTTACATCTTTTGCTTGTTCGGGGAGTAGGATTAGAAATTGGAAAAGAAGAATTAAAAATATAAGCATAATCAAGAAAGGAAATATATTTTGTTTTCACCTTGAGGCTGATGCTTTTTTATATAAAATGGTTCGTACAATTGTTGGTACTCTTTTGGAAGTAGGTAAGGGGAAGATAGATTATTTAGAAATGAAAAAGATATTAGAAGCTAAAAATAGAAAAATAGCAGGTAGAACTGTCCCTGCCAAAGGGCTATTTTTAATGAAAGTAAAATATTAATTGACCAATTAGCCGATTAACCAATCTACCAATTGTATTAGTTAGCCAGTTAGCCAGTTTACCGGTTGGCCAGTTAAATTAGTCGTTAGCATT
>CAZXYB010000111.1:0-2080 GCA_964644855.1 uncultured Atribacterota bacterium
TCCGATGCTCTGTATTGTTTTTATTTACTAAACGGGCTCGATGAATCGAGCCCCTACATTTACATAGACAGGCGAGACGCCTGTCCTACGGTTTTATATTAATCTTTGAGGGCCTATATAATACACCCCTATTTTTTTATACTTGCAACTTGCTATTTGTCACACATTACTTATCACTTATTACTGTATTTTACTATATACTGATACTTCTATCCGCTCTACATTTACTTATCTCGGGCAGACACAAGGTCTGCCCCTACACATGGCTTCTGAATTCTGACTCCCTCTTTCCTAACTATACGCTAATTCTGCTCTACGCTAAACGCTCCACGCTATTACCCTTTCTATCCTGCGACTCTTAGTACTTCTTCAATAGTAGTAATCCCCTGTAATGCTTTTTCCAGCCCGCTATCTTTTAAAGTCTTCATCCCTTTTTTTATAGCGGCATCTTTGATTACATTACTTGAGGCTTTTGATATTATTAATGATTTAATCTCTTCATCCAAGACAATAAGTTCATAGATAGAGGTTCTTCCGTAATATCCTGTATTCTTGCAAAAAGAACAACCTTTTCCTCTGTACAGTTTAACTTTACCATCATCTTTCGAGTTGGCCTGTATATTAAGTCCACTTAAAACATCTTCTTCGGGTATATATTCTTCTTTGCATTTTTCGCATATCACTCTAACCAACCTTTGAGCTATTACTGCAATTACTGAAGATGAAATCAGAAATGGTTCAACATCCATATCAATCAATCTGGTTATAGCACTGGCGGCATCATTGGTATGAAGAGTACTGAAAACTAAATGTCCGGTTAAAGCTGCTTGAACCGCAATTTGAGCAGTTTCGGCATCTCTTATTTCTCCTACCATTATAATATCCGGATCCTGCCTTAATATTGAACGTAGTGTGTTAGCGAAAGTTAAATTAATTTTTTGTTTCATCTGAATTTGATTTATTCTGTTTAATTTATATTCTACCGGGTCTTCTACAGTTATAATATTTTTTTCTTTAGAGTTTACCTGATTTAAGGCGGCATACAAAGTAGTAGTTTTTCCGCTACCAGTAGGTCCGGTAATCAAAATTATTCCATAAGATCTAAAAATAATCGATTTAAATTCTTCTAACTGCTTAGGAGTGAATCCAAGTTGCTCTAATTTTATTAATCCTTTACTTTTATCCAACAATCTCAAAACAACTTTCTCCCCTAATACGGTAGGGATAGTAGAAACTCTTAAGTCCACTTCCCTGGTTCCGAATTTTACCTGGAATCGGCCATCCTGAGGAAGCCGCCTTTCAGCAATATCCATCTTAGATAATATTTTTATTCGGGATATAACCGCAGATTTTATGGTATTGGGTAAAGTTCTAATATCATGAAGCATTCCATCAATGCGAAAACGAACTAAAAGCCCTTTTTCGTTTGGTTCAATATGAATATCACTTGCCCTGTCCTTAACTCCTTGTACAATTAACATATTTACCAGTTGTATAATAGGGGCTTCCCTACTTATTGCTTCTAATTTATTGGAATCCTCCTCTTCCTCTTCTTCTTTGAATACTATTTCTGTTCCTAATTTTTCGATTATGTCATCATATTCGCCAAATTCATAATAATTAGTAATCGCATTTAGAACATCTTCTTCGGGGGCTAGTAATGACTTAATATTTTTAATCTTAGTATGATCTCTTACAAAATCTATAGCATAAACATCTAAGGGATTAGCCATAGCAATAATTAGTTCATTATCATTTTTGCTTATAGGAATTAATTTAAACTGTAAGGCAGTTTTCTCGGATATAAGAGATATAACTTCCGGGTCTATTACATAATTTGATAGGTCTACATATTCTGCTTCATAAACATATTGCAAGACCTCATACAGTTCTTCCCTGGTTATTGCCCCTGTTTCAACGAATATTTCACCTAATCGTTTCTTGTTGCCGTTCTTTTGTACTTCAAGTGCTTCTTTTAACTGTTTGGAGGTAATTAATCCCTGTTCAATTAAAATATCTCCGATTCTTTTGTTGGTGAAATGTTTTTTAGTTATATTCATCTTTAAATACCACCATATAT
>CAZXYB010000111.1:2180-4303 GCA_964644855.1 uncultured Atribacterota bacterium
AAAACTTTAAACTTAAAACTCATAGCTTGCATTTAGAACTAACGACTATTCACTATTCACTAACGACTAGTATTCTAACGACTAATCTATTTTTCTTTGAACATGTCTCCGAATAAATCCTTAAACAATATTTTATCTACATTCTGCTTTTTATTATACTCTTTCATAAATCTTTTTTGTTCTTCTTTTTCAGCTCTTCTAATACTTAAACTTATATTTTTCCTTCGACTATCCAATTTTATCACCAAAGCTGTCACTTCTTCCCCCACCGAGAGAACGCTTCCCGGATTATCTATTTTCTTATGAGATATTTCCGATAAGGGGACTAAGCCGTCAATATTTCCTTCTAAGTTCACGAAGGCCCCAAAATCAGTAAGATTTACTACCTTACCCTCCACCAAATTTCCAACTGCGTATTTCTTTTTAACCTCTAACCAGGGATCTGGCAATAATCTCTTTTTGCTTAAAGTCATCTGCAATCTTTCTTTATCTATTTTTATTATCTTAAATTCATATTCTTTATCTTTTTTTAATATCTCACTCGGGTGTTTAATTCTTTCCCAACCTATTTCTGATACAGGTACAAAACCTTCTATCCCCTTGTTTAATTTAACAAATGCTCCAAAATCTCTTACTCTTATTACCCTGGCTTTTACAATTGAATCTATCTTGTAAAATTTATCTATATCATCCCAGGGGTTGGGTAAAGTTCTCTTTCTACTTAAAAATATTAAATGGGCATCCTCATCTATTTTTATTACTTTCAATGGAAGTACCATATATTTTTTAAATATCGCTGAGGGTTTTTCAACATATTCCCAATCAATCTCAGATAAATGAACTACGCCGGATACTCCTGCTTCCAGTTCTACATTAGCACCATAAGAAGTTACTTGAGTAATTTTCCCTTCCACGACTGAGCCAATAACATATTTATTCTTGACATCTTCCCAGGGGTTAGCTAATAATTGTTTTAGTCCAAAAGATATTTTCTTTTTCTCGGAATCGATTTCTAAAATTCTCAACTTTAAAACTTCTCCTTCGGAAACTATTTCTGAAGGATTATTTACATATGCCCAGGCCATTTCCGAAATATGCAATAAGCCATTAAGTCCTTCTTCTATTTCAACAAAAGCACCAAAATCTTTAATTTTTATAACTTTTCCTTCTACTTCGTCACCAATAGAATATTTTTCTTTAACATCCTTCCAGGGATCCGGAGAAAATTGTTTTATGCTCAGGGATATTTTTTTATTTTCCTTATTATAAGAAATAACTTTTACTTTGATCTTGTCTCCAACTTTCAGTAATTTAGTAGCATCCTTCATTTCACGCCAGGTAATTTCTGAAACATGAAGTAATCCCTCGACTCCACCTATATCAACAAATGCTCCAAATTTTGTAATGTTGGTTATAATCCCTTCCTTTTCCTGCCCCACCGCTAAATCGGCTAATGTTTTTTTGTTCATTACTTTACGTTCTTTCTCAACAATTAAACGATGAGAAAGAATAACTTTGTTGTCCCTTTTATCCAGCTTAATTATAACAAAATCCAATTTTTTTCCGATATATTTTTCTAAATCTTCATCTTTTATAAACTTGCTTTCAATCTGCGATTTAGGAACAAACCCTTTTAATCCTATATTAACAATTAAACCATTTGGATTTTTTTCGATTACTTCTGCATTAATTTTTTCTTTCTTTCTGTATGCCTCATTAAGTTTTTCCCACATTTGAAAATATTTTGCCCTCTCTCTTGATAAAGCAACATTTCCATTTTTTTCATCAACATTAGTGACATATAAATAAACTTCATCACCAATCTCTAAAGTGTGGGTTATAGTTTCTTCTTTTTCAGAAAAGAGTGATTTTTCATTTTTAGGAAGGTGCCCTTCCATTTTATATTGTATATCGACCAGGTATCCATCATCGTCGGCTTTCATTATCTGGCCCTTTATCATATCTCCTCTTTTTATTTTTTTAAATTTTTCTAAAGATTGATTAATCATTTCATTCATTTCTTCTTTAGAGCTTTTTTCTGTTTCTTCTACTTCGTTTTTTTCTTTTAACTCCATAGTCTTACATCCTTCCTTTTCTTGTATATCATTATACTTATATCGTAT
>CAZXYB010000112.1:0-4214 GCA_964644855.1 uncultured Atribacterota bacterium
AATCAAGAAAAGATTACTATAATTTTGTTATTGATAGTAATAGTAATTGGCGGAGGAATAGTTCTATCTAAAAGCATTAATAGAGACGATAATTTTAACATAAATCGTACTTCAGATATTTCAGAAAATAAGCCTGTAACACAAATAGAAATCCCACCCGTAATTATTCATATAACCGGTGCAGTCAAAAACCCCGGTGTTTATCAATTGAAGTCAACCGATAGAGTTGTTGATGCAGTAAAAATTGCCGGAGGGGAAACTGAGGAAGCAAATTTAGATTTGATTAACCTTGCTGCTCTTCTTAAGGATGGACAAAAAATAATTGTTCCTTTAAAAATATATAACGAAAACGGTAAAGAAATCAGAAAAAATATAAATAACAATGCCGAGGTTATCTATTCATCTTCAGATTCTATATCCGGGAAGATCAATATTAATACTGCTAACGCGACTATGTTACAAACTTTAACCGGAATTGGACCGGTTCTTTCAGAAAGAATAATCGCATATAGAAATCAAAATGGATTCTTCGGAACGGTTGATGATATAAAGGATGTTTCCGGAATTGCAGAAAAAAAATTTGAAGGAATTAAAGATTTAATTTGTGTCCAATAAAAAACACATTTTCAGATAGCAGATACAATGTCATTAGACCCTTACCTATAATCTTGTTTCTATATATAATAGGAATAATTTATGGTAAATTCATTAGTATTAATCTGATATTTTTGTTTTCTATTATAATATTATTAATACTAATTTCTATTATAAGTTTTTTAAAGCAGTGGAATATAACCACTGCTTTATTATTTTTAATAATATTTTTAATTGGCGTATTCAATTATAACTTTAATTCCAGTCCGACTGGGGCAAACCATATAGCAAGCTTTATAGAAGATAAGAAGTTAACCATTGTTTGTACGGTTTTAGATAAAGAATATTATCCCAATCAAGGGAAAATATCCTTTAAGGTAAAAGCAAACCGAATAGAAAGAGGAGATAGTAGCATTGGAACACAGGGCCTAATATTGGTGAATACCTATTTGGGGGATTGTCCATATGAATACGGAGATGTGCTTAAAATTAGAGGGAAATTAGAGAAACCTATAGAACAGAAGAATTTTGGAGAGTTTAATTATGAATTATATTTAGCTCGAGAAAAAATCTTTACTTACCTTAATGTCTGGCAGGAAAAAGATATTAAAAAAATTGGGGAAGATAATTCGAATTTTTTAGTATCTTTTTCTTTATCAGCAAGAGATAAAATAAAAGAGATTACATCTCAGACTTTGCCGCCACCCTATAACTACCTTCTTATCGGTATGATCTTAGGGGAAAAAAATTTTATCCCCCCTGCTTTAAAAGATATTTTTGCCGAAGCAGGAATTATGCATATATTAGCAGTTTCAGGTTTACATGTAGGGATAATTGCTATGGCTTTACTTTTTTTCTTAAGTTTGCTGAAGTTACCGAAAAAGCCTAAACTGCTTGTCATGATATCCATTCTAATAATGTATGCCTCTATCACCGGTTTTCGTCCTTCGGTATTAAGAGCTACCATTATGTTTATTTTATTAATAGGCGGGAAATTAATCAATAGAAGTAGGAATCTTAATATTTCTCTATTTTTTGCAGCCTTTTTGATTTTATTATCAAATCCTTTAATACTATATGATGCCGGTTTTCTCTTGTCCTTTATAGTAACTTTCTTTATTATAAATTTATCACCAATTTTGCAAGAATTATTTTCTAAAATAGTAGTCTGGATTAAAAACCCTTTAGCGGTTTCAACAGCTGCCTGGATAGGTATTTTTCCGCTTTCTGCATATTTTTTCACTAAAGTATCGATGATTTCCATAATTTCCAATATATTTATTATTCCTTTAACCGGAATAGCAGTAATATTAGGATTTGTAACCTTTTTTATCGGACTAGTAAGCATCTCTCTGGCCGGTGTAATTGCCAGTATAAATTACCTGATATTGAATCTAATAACCTTAATGGCTAAATCATTTTCCTTGTTTCCTTTTGCCTATGTCTATGTTGCTCAACCTTCAATATTGCTAATTATTTTATATTATTTAACAGTATTTTTTGTTATTGAAATATTCTATAAAAAAAGGCTATCACAGAAAATAAAGAAAAATGCTGCTTTACTTGTATTATCGGTCATACTTCTAATAATTATTGTTCAAGTATTTTCTCCGGCAGACAACCTTAAAGTAAATTTCATAAATGTCGGAGAAGGAGATTGCATTTTAATTGAAGCCCCTAACAAGATAAATATCTTAATCGATGGGGGAGGGACTCCTCAAAGTGATTTTGATGTGGGAAGTAAAATCGTTATGCCTTACTTGAGAAGAAAAGGAATAAATGAGATTGATTTGCTAATTTTAACTCATCCCCATTTAGATCATTTAGAAGGATTATTGCCCATTCTTAGAGAGCTTAAAGTAAACGCGGTATTAGATAGCGGATTTATTTGTGATGTTTCAGAATATAGGGATTTTATTTCCACCATAAAAGAAAAAAATATTCCCTATTATCAAACTAAATCGGGGGATAACTATATTTTTGGTAAAAATATGGAGATGCTTATACTTAATCCTCCGCATATTTCAAATTTAGATAACGATTCCGATTTTAATAACCACTCGATTGTGGTAAAATTATATTATAAAAATACAAATTTTTTGTTTACCGGAGATATTGAAAGGGAAGCGGAAAAAAGATTATTAGTTTGGCAAAATATATTAAATAGTGATGTTTTAAAACTTGGTCATCATGGAAGTTCAACTTCCACTACAGGGGAGTTCTTAGATAAGGTTGACCCAATGATTGCGGTTATTACTGTGGGAAAAAATAATTATGGTCATCCTTCGCAAAAAGTAATAGAAAGATTAGAGGATAGAAATATAAAAATATACCGAACAGATGAAAATGGAACAGTCATTATAAGAACAAATGGCCAGGAATATTGGATAAAAACACTGAGGGGAAACAATTGAAATGAACCAGGAAAGATATGTGAATTACGAAAATCTATTAAACCTTACAAAACAAGAGAAAATATATCCTGTTTATCTGTTTTACGGAAAGGAAAACTATTTAAAAGAAGATATTTCAAAAAAACTTAGAAACAGATTAATCGACTCTGCTTATAGAGAGTTGAATTATAAGGTTTTTTACGGTGACAGATTATCTATAAACGAGGTATTAAATGACTTAGAAACACTACCTATGATATCGAAACATAAATTATTAGTAATAAAAGAAGCTGAAAAAATTAACAAAAATGACGAAACAAAATTAATAGATTATTTTAACCGGCTAAGTTTAAAAAACAATTTTTCAACTATAATAATTATTTATAAGGAAGGCAGGCCAAGCAAAGAATTGATATCAGCAAGTAAAAGGCTAGGGGTAGCAGTTAATTTTAGCGTAACAGATAAGGCTAAATTAGCCTCATGGATAAAGTCTAAATTCAGGCAGAGCAATAAAAAAATTACTCAGGAGGCTCTATTTTATTTACAATCTATAGCTGGTTCTGATTTAGGCCGTCTTTTTAATGAAATAGAAAAAATAGATATTTACACGAAAGATCAAAAAACAATAGAAAAAGAAGATGTTATGATAACGATAGGTGGTTCAGAAGCAGTTAATATATTTAAAGTATTAGATTCTGTTGGAGATAAAGATATAGAAAATGCAATGGATGGCCTGGTAAAGTTAAATCAAGGCAACCTTCATCATTTATCCATATTTGCTATGATATACAGGCAAATAAAACTTATATTTCAAACAAAATTATTAATTGCAAACGGATCTAATATTAAAGAAGTAGAGAAGAAATTAAGACTTCCTTACTTTATTGTCAATAAAATAGCAAGACAGTCTGAAAAATATACTTTTAAGGAAATTTGCAAATCTTATGAATTATTGAATATTGCTGACCTGGAATTTAAAAGCAGCCAGAAAGAACCAAAGATTATCTTAGAAGAATTGGTTGCGAAGATTGTAGGATAGTCGTTAGTGAATAGTATTTAGCAAAGAAAATAGAAGACAGAAAGAAAATTAGTATTGAGCATATAGTGAAGAAAAAAAAGAGAGAAAAGTTGGGGCGGATGAATCCGCCCCCTACATAAAAACAATACTTCATGCAAATAAGTTTTGAATTTTTAATTATTCTTTTGCTTTTTTTGTTTCAGTTTTCT
>CAZXYB010000113.1:0-2146 GCA_964644855.1 uncultured Atribacterota bacterium
GGGTTTAGTTCTTACAAATTTTTCCTTTGCCATTTGGTTTTTCCTCCTTAAATATTCTATACTATTTTTATTATTTTAAACTTAAATTAATATTTCCTTCGTAATATTATCTGGAACTTTTTCGTAATACAGGAACTGCATAGTAAAAGTTGCTCTGCCTTGTGAAATTGACCTTAAACTAGTAGCATAACCAAACATTTCTACTAAAGGTACGTAAGCAGTAATAATTTTTACTTTAGCCTTTGTTTCTATACCCTCTACTTTCGCTCTCCGTGAACTTATATCACTTACCAAGCTGCCTAAATACTCTTCTGGGGTTACGATTCCTACTTCCATCATCGGTTCTAAAAGTATTGGTTTGGCCTTTTTCATACATTCTTTAAAAGCCATAGAGCCTGCAATTTTAAAAGCAATCTCCGATGAATCTACTGGATGATAAGAACCGTCTAGTAAAGTTATTTTTATGTTGGTAACAGGGTAATTAGCCAATACTCCACTTAACATAGCTTCTTTTATACCCTGTTCTACTGCGGGAATATATTCTTTGGGTATTGCTCCACCAACTATCCTATTAATAAATTTAAAGTTATCTTCTTTATAAGGTTCTACCTCTAGAGTTACATCTCCATATTGTCCTCTACCTCCTGATTGTCTGATAAATTTCCCTCTAGCCTTAGCAGTTCTCTCAATTGTTTCTTTATAGGCCACTTGTGGCTTTCCTATATTCCCTTCTATTTTAAATTCTCGAAATAAACGGTCTACAATTATCTCTAAATGCAGCTCTCCCATACCCGAGATGATAGTTTGACCGGTTTCAGCATTATGCGTTCTTCTAAAAGTTGGATCTTCTTCTGATAATTTATCCAAAGCTAAAGCCATTTTATCTTGCTCTGCTTTATTTTTTGGCTCTATTGCAATAGATATCACCGGTTCAGGAAATTTCATTGATTCTAAAATTATAGGATGTTTTACGTCGCATAAAGTATCACCGGTAGTAGATTTTTTTAAACCTATTATCGCACCTAAATTTCCTGCAAGTATCTCAGTAACATCTTTCTTGTGATCAGCATGAATCAGTACTAATCTATTTATTCTTTCTTTAAACTCTTTAGTTGAATTATAAACATAGGAACCTGATTTTAATATACCTGAATAAACTCTGACAAAACTTAATTTTCCTATATAAGGATCAGTCGTAATTTTAAAAACCAAAGAAGATAATGGTTCTTTATCCTCGGGTAACCTACTTATTCCCTTCTCGTTCTGAGGATCTAAGCCTTTGATCGGCGGAACATCTAAAGGAGAAGGTAGATAATCAACTATTGCATCTAAAAGCAACTGCACACCTTTATTTTTTAAGGCAGATCCACACAAAACCGGAACTACTTTATTTTTAATAGTTAGCCTGCGAATTACAGATTTTAATTCATTGGAGCTAATTTCTTCACCTTCAAGATATTTATCCATAATTTTTTCATCAAGTTCGGCCAAGCTTTCTATTGTTTTGTTATGATACTTATTGGATAATTCTATCATATCTTCTGGTATAGATACTTTTTTATAATTTACTCCTAAATTATCTACAGTATAAGAATACGCCTTCATTTTTATTAAATCGATAATGCCTTTAAAATTTTTTTCACTCCCCCAGGGTAATTGAACAATAATTGTATTCGCCGCCAGTTTATCTTGAATCATTTTTATAACATTATAGAAATCTGCTCCTGACCTATCCATTTTATTAATAAAGGCAATACGGGGAACACCATATCTTTCTGCCTGATACCAAACAGTTTCCGTTTGGGGCTCAACTCCTCCTACTGCACAGAATATTGCAACAGCACCATCGAGTACTCTTAAACAGCGTTCAACTTCCATGGTAAAGTCCACGTGTCCAGGCGTATCAATAATATTAATACGATTATCCTTCCAATAAAGTGTGGTTGCTGCAGAAGTTATAGTAATCCCTCTCTCTCTTTCTTGAGGCATCCAATCCATAGTTGCAGACCCCTCATGAACCTCGCCCATCTTGTGAACTTTTCCTGTATAGTAAAGTATCCTCTCGCTAACAGTAGTCTTTCCAGCGTCAATATGGGCCATTATACCAATATTTCTTATTTTGTTTAAAGAAAATTCTGTAGACATA
>CAZXYB010000113.1:2246-4190 GCA_964644855.1 uncultured Atribacterota bacterium
ATTCACTAACGACTATTTTATTTACCATCTGTAATGAGCAAATGCTTTATTTGCTTTAGCCATTTTATGAGTATCTTCTTTCTTTTTTACAGCTGTTCCAACACCATTTACCGCATCTGCAAACTCTAATGATAATTTTTCATGCATCGGTTTGCCTGTTCTTTTCCTGGCAAAGTTAATTATCCATCTCATCCCTAAAGTAATTCTTCTATCAGGACTTACTTCAATGGGGATCTGATAACTAGCTCCTCCAACTCTCCTTGATTTCACTTCCAATACCGGCATAACATTTTGTAAGGCTTGATTAAATACTTCCAAGGGCTCCTTTTTTGTCTTTTTAGCAGCCATATCTAAGGCCCTATAAAAAATTGCTTCAGCCTTACTTTTTTTACCATCATACATCAGCTTGTTTATAAAAAGTGTTATATTTTTATCGTGATACACAGGATCTGGTGTATTTATTCTCTTTACTGCCCTTCTTCTTCTGGACATTATTTACCACCTCTGTCTTTTAAAATTAGTATATCGTATATCGTTAAAAAATAGCGCCCGGTATTCAGTTTTGTTTGTCTAAAAACTATAAACCAAAAACCAACCTCTTATTTTACGTTTATACTAACGACTATTCACTAACGACTAGCGACTCGTTTATTACTTGGTTGTCTTTTTTGGTCTTTTAGCGCCATATCTTGAACGTCCCTGCATCCTATTTTCTACCCCAGTAGCATCCATAATTCCTCTGACAACATGATATCTAACTCCTGGTAAATCTTTTACCCTCCCACCTCTTAAGAGTACAATAGAATGTTCTTGAAGATTATGCCCTATTCCGGGAATATATGCAGTAACCTCCATATTATTAGTTAATCTCACTCGAGTGACCTTTCTTAAGGCGGAATTAGGTTTCTTAGGAGTTATAGTCCAAACCCTGGTACATACCCCTCTTTTTAAGGGGCTGCCCTGCAAAGAAGGCGTACCAGACTTTCTAAAGATCTTCTTTCTACCTTTTCTTACTAATTGGTTTATGGTAGGCATATTTTACCTTCCTTTATCTAAATTTATCAACTTCTTACAAATAAAAATACTTTTACATTTTAACAGCATCGGTATTTGATGTCAAGCTAAATTAGCATAAAAATTGTATCGAGTATCGAGCACAGAGCATCGCGTTAATAAAAAGTAGTCAGAAATCCGGAGACAGAATCTAGTATTCGGAATCATTTAGATTACACTGTTAACCGAAAACTGTAAACTGGTAACCTGTATTTAATGCTAACGACTATTCACTAACGACTAACGACTAATTAATTTCCGGTTCTTGATCTGTGGTGTGGTTTGAGATTTCCTCTTTACTATCTTTATCTTCTTCCTTAAATATATCTATCTTTTTTCCTACCTGCTCTCCTTCTTCCTCTTTAAATATTTCTTCCATTTTCTCTTCTTCCTCATGCAAGTAATCAACTTCTATTTCTCGATATCTATTTAAACCTGTCCCTGCGGGTACTATATTACCGATAATAACATTTTCCTTTAAACCATAAAGCTTATCTATCTTCCCCTTGATAGAAGCATTAGTCAAAACATGAGTAGTTCTCTGAAATGATGCGGCAGACAAAAAACTTTCAGTAGAAAGCGAGGCTTGAGTAATCCCTTGGATTATAGGCATTCCTACTGCTACAAACTTCTTCCCTTTAATAAATCCTACATTTTCAATTATACTAATGGATGCAATCTTATTGTTTGCCCTTACTGTTATTAAATCCAAATGTCTATTGCAAATTTCTGTTGCATGGTTCCTGGTTATTTTTTTACCTCCATTAATTATAACTTCACCTGTCTCCGGATCCAAAATATCTAAAGCAACGATTTTACCTACTACATTGCCGTAAAGGAATTCTAAAGTTCTACCTTCTAAAGAAAAATATCTTCCATCTTCCAATGGTA
>CAZXYB010000114.1:0-4173 GCA_964644855.1 uncultured Atribacterota bacterium
TTCAAAACTTAATCAATCAGCACGAGCACAGCAGGGTAATTATTTATTTCTTCTCAAACTTATAATATCATAATTTATAATATCTTTCAATATACAAACAGTATCGAGTATCTGGTATAGCATACAGCGTTTAGCGTATAGTTAGAAAACAAAAAATTAAAAACGCAAAGCGCAAAACCAAAGTTCAAAACTTAAAATTAAGAAATTGCTAATGTATGTACATATATCAAATAATATACTAATTTTCTATACGCTACCTGCTATACGCTAGTTTTGCTATACGCTCTACGCTGCACGCTAAACGCTATTTTTGCGGCAAATCTAATTTAATATGAAGTTCCTTTAATTGTTTTTGATCTACTTCAGATGGTGCGTCAGTTAGTGGGCAAGTTGCTTTTTGGGTCTTAGGAAAGGCAATTACTTCTCTAATTGAGGAAGCTCCCGCTAAAAGCATAACTAGCCTATCCAAACCAAAGGCTATTCCTCCATGTGGTGGTGCTCCATATTTTAAGGCTTGCAACAAGAATCCAAATTTATACTCAACCCTTTTATCATCTATTCCTAACAATCTAAAAATTATTTTTTGAAGGTTGTTATTGTGTATTCTAATACTTCCTCCACCAATTTCATTCCCGTTAAGTACTAAATCATATGCTTTTGAACGTACTTTTAGGGGATCGGTTTCTAATAATTCAATATCTTCTTCCAGAGGAGCTGTAAAAGGATGATGAACCGCTTCATATTTTTTTTCCTCAGAGTTATATTCTAACAAAGGAAAATTTGTAACCCAGAGAAAATTAAATTCCTTTTTATCATGATTAATAAGGTTTAAATCTTTAGCTAATTTTAATCTTAAATTTCCCAATGCTTCGTAAACTACTTTTGCATGGTCAGCAATAATTAAGATAAGATCTCCCGGATTTGCCTTAGTTTTAAGTTTTATTTTTTCTATCGCTTCAGGAGAAAGAAACTTAGATATGGAAGATTGAAAATCTTTTCCTTCTTTAATTTTTATATAAGCTAACCCTTTCGCGCCAAACGAAGTAATAAATATTTGCAAATCATCGAGTTTTTTTCGGGAAAATTCCTTATCACTTTCAACTTTAATTCCACATATTTCCCCTTTGTTTTTAATTACTTCTTCAAATACCTTAAAAGAAGTTTTGTCAAATGTTTCGGTAAAATTTATTATCTCCATTTCAAATCTTAAGTCTGGTTTATCTGTTCCATATCTGGAAATTGCTTCCTGGTAATCCATTTTCCTAAAAGGAATTTTTATTTCGATATTAAACAATTTATTAAATAAATAAGTAAACATCTCCTCTGTTAAATTAAATATATCACTTCTATCAATAAAAGACATCTCCATATCAAGCTGAGTGAATTCTGGTGCTCGGTCAGCTCTTAAATCTTCGTCCCTAAAGCACCTTACTATCTGGTAATATTTTTCGAAACCAGCAACCATCAATAATTGTTTAAATAATTGAGGAGATTGAGGCAGAGCATAAAATTTGCCCGGATTCACTCTACTGGGAACGATATAATCTCTAGCTCCTTCCGGTGTACTTTTAGTTAAAAAAGGTGTTTCTATATCTAAAAAATTTTTGCTATTTAAGTAATTTCTAATTTCCATACAAGCTTGATGGCGTAATTGCAAGTTTCTTTGCATCTTTGACTGCCTTAAATCCAGATATCTATATTTTAATCTTAAATTATCATTTATTTCTATCTTTTCATCTATATTAAAAGGAAGGGTGTCGGAAACGTTTAATATTTTTACCTGCACGGCTTTGATTTCGATTTCTCCGGTAGGCATATTAGGATTTTTCGAACCGGCTAAACGAGAAACGACCTTCCCCTTAACTGCAAGCACATATTCATTTTTGATAATGTGGGCTTTTTTATGTGCTTCAGTAGAATCTTTAGGGTCAAAAACAATTTGTGATATTCCCTCACGGCCCCTTAAATCAATAAAGATTAAACCACCATGATCTCTTCTGCTCTGAGCCCAGCCCATTAAGATTACTTCTTTTCCTGTATCATTTTTCCGTAGCTCTCCACAGGAATGAGTTTTCTTCCAAGAACCCATAGGTTCAATATATTTTTTCGTTTTTGTCATTTTTATCTTTGCTCCTTTATGTTTCGTATTGCGTATCGCGTATCGCGTATTGCGTTAAAGCTTCTTGATTAAATTTGAAGTCATTCTACAAATATGATCTAATTTTTCTGTTAATTCTATTTCTTTACCTTCGGTTATGTATTCCAAATTTTTTGCAATAGCAATTTGAGTTTCTAATTCAGCACAACTTCCTAAGCTTATATATAGAAACTGTTTATATTCTTTATTATGATATCTTCTAAAACCTTCTGCTATATTAGAAGGAATAGAGATTGCTGAACGTCTAATTTGAGAAGTCAAGCTGTATAATTCCTCTTTAGGAAACTTTTTTGTTAGTATATAAATATCACTGACAATTTCTATGCCTTTTTGCCAAATCCTTAAATCTTTAAATCTTTTTATACTTTCTTCCATCTTTTCCCTTTGTTTCACATGTAATTTTTTTTGCAATATTACTTTATTTTTTAATTTTTTATTTCTATTTTCTTCACGCAATACGCAATACGCAATACGCAATACGATATTTTAGGGATAAATTTTATTCAGCATCCTTGGGAAAGGAATAGTTTCACGAATATGGCTTAACCCACATATCCAGGCAACGGTTCTTTCTATTCCTAAACCAAATCCAGAATGTGGAACTGACCCATATTTTCTTAAATCCAAATACCACTCATACTTTTCCCTGGGTAATTTATGCTCTTTAATCCTTCTTTCTAATAATTCATAATCATCAATTCTTTGTCCGCCACCAATAATTTCACCATACCCTTCTGAGGCTAACAAATCTGCGCATAAAGCAACTTCCGGTCTTTGGGGGTCGGGTTCCATGTAGAAGGCTTTGCACTTTATCGGATAACGGAGAACAAACACCGGTTTTTCATATCGTTTAGATAAAATAGTTTCATCTTCTCCTCCAAAATCATCTCCCCACTCAACTTTAGAACCATTATTTTTCAATATGTCTATGGCTTCATCATAGGAAATTCTAGGAAAAGGTGTTTTTATAAGTTCCAATTTAGAAATATCCCTTTCTAATAATTTTAATTCATTTTCTTTCTTTTCCAACACCTGTTTTACGATATAAGCTACCATATTCTCCTGTATTTCGTTGTTTTCTTCAAGTTTAACATAGGCAGCTTCCGGTTCAACCATCCAAAATTCCATTAGGTGTCTTCTGGTTTTAGATTTTTCAGCTCTAAAAGTTGGCCCAAAAGAGTATACTTTTCCAAAGGCAGCAGCAGTTGCTTCATTGTAAAGTTGTCCACTTTGTGCAAGATAGGCTTTATCATCAAAATATTCAGTCTCAAATAAAGTAGTAGTTCCTTCGCAAGCTGCAGGAGTAAGTATCGGTGTATCCATTAAGATAAAACCGTTCATATCCAAAAAATCACGAATAGACTTGATTATCTCTGCTCTTACTTTTAGAATAGCATTTTGCCGAGGTGATCTTAACCATAGATGGCGATAGTCCATCAGGTATCCTACTCCATGTTCTTTTAAAGAAATTGGATAATTGTCTTTGGCCATACTAACAATATCAACATTCTTTACCAAAATTTCATATCCCAAAGGAACTCTTTTTTCTTCTTTAACTACCCCTGATATTTTAATTGATGACTCGTAATTAATGTTGTCCGCATTATCAAAAATATTTTCATCCATTTCGTTTTTGATGAGGGTGCCTTGAATAAAACCTGTTCCATCCCTAACGATTAAGAATTTTATTTTACCACTTGATCGTCTATTGTATAGCCATCCTCTAATTTCTACTTCTTTTCCTTCATAATTTTTAATATCACTTATTCTGATAGTTTTCATTATTCCTCCTTAATATAATTACGTTTGCATAGGGGTCATGATTGTCAGGGGGACGGTTCTATTGACAATATTTTACTAGAATACTAAAATAGTACGAAAATATTGTCAATAGAACCGTCCCCCTGACAATCATCCTCTATGATGTTAATTCTTTGATTAGATTATCCATCTGAATTCTTTTTTGTTCTTTGGTTTGCATATTGCGAAGAATCACCATATTTTTTGATAATTCT
>CAZXYB010000115.1:0-1971 GCA_964644855.1 uncultured Atribacterota bacterium
TCATCAAGAGCTATCTGATCATTTCTGCTTCGGGCAGTATGCAATTTTCCAGCTACAGTTCCTATTTTTTCTTTTAATTTATTCTCCACCCAGGAGTGAATGTCTTCTGCTTCTCCAGCAACGACTTTTAACTTACCCTCCTGAACTTCTTTGAGGATTTGCCTTAGCCCATTCACGATTTTATCTTTCTCTTCATTGATGATAATTTTGCATCTCCCTAACATCTGAGCATGGGCAATGCTACCCAAGAGATCGTATTTAATTAGTTTTTTATCAAAAGAGAGAGAGGAAACAAATTCTTCCATCTCTTTGTTTATATTTTTTTTAAATCTTCCACCCCATAGCTTTTCCATTTTTTTCACCCCCACCTTAATCCTCCCCCCTCAAGGGGGAGGAAATTATATCAGTAGGGCGTATGTCAATACGCCCCTACCTTTTTCTTTGTAAACTCGGAACTCGCAACTTGCAACCCTCATTTTACTAATAAATTAGTTAATCAAGTAATTAATTCTCGATACTCAATACTCTTATCTTTTGTATCCTTTCTTCTCTTTTCTTTTCTAAACTAACTAACCAAGTAACGAGCTAACTCTTTTCTCATTACTAATTACTTATTACTCATCACTGCATTTCCTGCTTACCGAAGAATACACTTTAGTAGGAAGACCCCAAAGTTCTATAAACCCCTTAGCAAAATCTTGATTAAAAGTATCACCCTGGTCATAAGTAGCCAAGTTAAAATCATACAGAGAATTTTTAGATTTTCTTCCTACTATCACACAACTACCTTTGAATAATTTTATTTTTATGGTCCCGGTTACCTTATCCTTAATTGCCTTTACAAAACCATCCAGGGCCTCTTTTAAGGCAGAAAACCACAAACCATAGTAGGTTAATTCAGAATATTTTTGGGAAACAATCTGTTTAAAATGGAATAATTCTCGAGGATAGACCAATCCTTCCAAAGACTGATATGCCTTTAATAAAATAGTTGCACCTGGGCATTCATAGATTTCTCGAGATTTAATCCCTACTAATCTGTTCTCTACCATATCTACTCTGCCTACTCCATTTTCTCCTCCAATTTTATTTAAGCTCAAAATTAAATCTGTCAGAGACATCTTTTCTCCATTTATACTCTGCGGCACTCCCTTTTCAAAATATATCTCCAGATAAGTTGGTTCGTCAGGAGCCTTCTCTGGACTTACTGTCCAGTCATAAACCCCCTCTTCCGGTGGCTCTAGCCAAGGATCTTCCAATACCCCACATTCTGTAGACCTCCCCCATAGGTTTTGGTCCACACTGTATGGATTTTCTACATCTACAGGAACTGGAATATTATATTTTTTAGCATACTCAATTTCTTCTTCTCGAGTAAATCCCCATTCTCGAGCCGGAGCAATTACCTGCAAGTTTGGATTTAAAGCAGCAATAGATACTTCAAATCTTACCTGATCATTACCTTTACCGGTACAGCCATGAACAATGGCTTCCGCCTGTTCTTTTTCGGCAATCTCAACCATAATTTTTGAGATTAAGGGTCGAGAATAAGCTGTAGCTAAAGGATAATTTGACTCATAAACCGCACCTGCTTGCAGCCCCGGTAGAACATATTCCTTTGCAAATTCTTCTTTGGCATCAATAACATAAGACTTGCTCGCTCCAATTTTAAGAGCTTTTTCTTTTACATATTCTAAATCACTATTCTGACCCACGTCAACTGCTACCGCAATTACTTCCTCACAATAATTTTCCTTTAACCATTTTATGGCTACTGAGGTATCCAATCCCCCAGAATAAGCCAATACTACTTTTTTCATTTTTTTCATTTTTCTATACTCCTTTTTATTTTTTATTATATTTTCTTAAAGATATTATCTAAAACTTCTATTAGATAATCTATTTCTTCTTCCTTTACAATTAACGGTGGTAAGAAGCGTAAAACATTACCCGCTGTACAATTAATTAATA
>CAZXYB010000115.1:2071-4165 GCA_964644855.1 uncultured Atribacterota bacterium
ACAATTAACGGTGGTAAGAAGCGTAAAACATTACCCGCTGTACAATTAATTAATATCCCCTTTTCTAAGCACTTTTTTACTACCTCCGGACCATCTTTTTCTATTTCTAATCCCACCATTAGACCCATTATTCTTGCTTCTTTAATAAATTTAGGATACTTTTCTTTAAGTTCTTCTATTTTCTTTTTAAAATACTCTCCTTTTTCCTGACACTTTTCTACTAAATGCTCTTTTTGTAAAACCTTTAAAAAAGCAATCGCTGCTGCGCAAGCCACGGGATTACCCCCGAAAGTAGTTCCATGATCTCCGGGCTTAAAAGAGGAAGCTATTTTATCTTTGGTAATAAATGCTCCGATGGGTATCCCTCCACCCAAGGATTTAGCAAGAGTTAAGATGTCCGGTTCGACATTATAGTGTTGGTAAGCAAACATTTTCCCGGTTCTTCCTAAGCCGCATTGGATTTCATCAAAAATCAATAGCATATCCTTTTTGTTACATAATTCTCTTAATCCTTCTATAAATTCTTTACTGGCAATATTTATTCCGCCTTCACCCTGAATTGGTTCTACTATAATCGCTGCTACTTCTTCATCAACTGCTGCCTTTACTGATTCAAGGTCATTAAATATCGCCTCCTTAAATTTAGGTAAAAGAGGAAGATAATCTTTCTGATATTTATATTTTCCAGTTGCTGCTAAAGTACCAATGGTTCTTCCGTGAAAGGAATTTTTCATATAAATTATTTTATGTTTATCTTTGTTTTGCTCTTTAAAATATTTAACCACAATCTTAATAGCCCCTTCATTTACCTCTGCTCCACTATTACCAAAAAACACTTTATCCCCACAAGAAAGTTCTACCAACATCTTAGCTAAATTTATCTGTGGCTCGCTATAATAAAGATTGGAACAATGAATTAATTTTTCTGCCTGATCCTTAATGGCCTGAACTAATTTAGGATGACTGTATCCCAGGGCATTTACCGCTATACCACCAATAAAATCGTAGTATTGTTTTCCTTCCAGGTCCCATACCTTCATCCCCTCACCTTTGTCTAATATCATCGCCGGTCTGGTATAAGTCTGCAATAAATATTTTTTTTCGTTTTCTATTAATTCTTTAGTCTTCATAACCTTTAATCCTCCTTACTTAATATATATAATGATTGACTATACGGATTGTATTTGAATTACACTGATTAAGGAATAATTTCTGTTCCTATCCCACTATCGGTAAACAACTCTAACAAAACAGAATGAACATCTTTACCATTTAAAAAATGAATTTTATTTACTCCACCTTCCAATGCTTGAACAGCTGAATCTACTTTGGGAATCATCCCTTTTTGAATCTTCCCGGACTTAATTAATACCTTAGCTTGATTAATGGTTAAACTACTAATTAAGGAATTTGAATCTTTAAAATCTTTAAATATTCCATCCACATCGCTTAAAAATATCAGCTTTTCTGCTTGTAAAGAAATTGCTATCTGGCCTGCTACTATATCAGCATTGATGTTATATCTAATCCCTTCTTTATCCACTCCGACCGTAGCTATCACCGGGATATAATTCTTTTCCAACAAAATTGTTAATATTTCATTATCAATTTTTTCCACTTCTCCCACTAAACCCAACTCCGGGACTCGGTGCTTCTTAACCGTTAAAAGCTGAGCATCTTCCCCGCTCAGACCGATACCCTTTACTCCATTCCCCGGACCTTCGGAAATATAGAGATTAATCTCTGCCACCAAACGAGTATTAATCTTACCGATTAAAACCATTTCGGTTATCTCCATCGTCTCTTCGTCGGTTACTCTTAATCCGTTAAGAAATTGGGGAATCTTGTTCCTTTTTTCCATTTCCGCAGAAATCTCTGGCCCTCCGCCATGAATAATCACCGGCTTCATTCCCACATATTTTAATAAAATAATATCTTTTATAATCTGTTTTTCTAAATTTTTATCCTTCATGGTACTACCGCCGTATTTTATTACTACAATCTTATTCCAGAATTTTTTAATATAAGGGAGAGCTTCCAAAAGAATTTCTCCCCGTTTATCTATTTCCTTTTTCATCATTTATTACACTCCTT
>CAZXYB010000116.1:0-4164 GCA_964644855.1 uncultured Atribacterota bacterium
AAACAGCATTTCCAGATAGATAAAGATTAAGAATAGGAAGGTAGCTATAATTATAATAATCAAAGTTGTAATTTAGGTTATTATTGAGTATCCCATAAGTGATGCTTAAAGGAAGAGAATGAAATCCCAGCACGTCCTTTAATTCAGTTGAAAAACCAACTCCCAGGTCGTTTTTAGTAAGCTGGGCAGCGGGAATCCAATAGGTAGGTGGCCAAAAAGAAGTAAAAGGATGATAAGAGTGAGCCGGGTAATTATTTTTGGAATTAGAAAAGGTATTTAAGTCTTTATTGAATGGTTGTTCTGCCATAATTATAATTGCAGGCTCAGCGAATTCTATCTCTACTTCTGTCCACTGATTGGGGTCGTATGGATTTAAGTTCGAGTTCGGCTTTGAGTTTATTTTCGAGTTTTGGTTGGAGTTCGGCTTCAAGTTTGGGTTCACTTCCATAAGGTGCAGTTCATATCCTGTGGCGTGGTAGGAAATAAAAGCTAGCTGGGTGCCATCAGGAGAGATGGCGGGCTGAAATGCCCCACCCAGGACATTGGTTACTTGATAGAGTTTTTTATCCGAGAGCGAAAAGGCAAAAATATTATAAATCCCGGTGCGGTCAGAGGAAAAGAAAAGATACTTTCCATCAGGAGACCAGCAGGGGCTAAGGTCAATTGATTTGTCTTGAAAGATGGGCTGGAGAGCAGGAGTATCGATATTACTAGGGTTAGAGTTAGGTTTAGGTTTAAGATTATTATTGCGAAGATTGTTGGGATCAAGATTTAAAATATAAATATCCTGATAACCCTGGCGCCAGACAGAAAAGGCTATCCTGTCCCCTTTGGGAGACCAGGATGGTTGAAATATTTGAGTACCATCTTGAAAATCTGTTAGATAAGTAATGTCTTCTTTGATAATTGGTTTATAGGTGGATTGGTTTTTATTAATTGATGGGCTTGGGGTCAGGCTTGGGGTTGAGGAATGCAAAGAAATCAGGGCTAAATTATTTGTTCCTGATTGATTAATTACTGCTACAATTTGAGGATTTTTTGGATCAGGGTCAGGTGACCAGCTGGGATCGCGAGCCCGCAGCCCTTCAGAAAGGCGGGTCTCTTTTTCTGTTTCCAAGTCGAATAAATAAAGGTCATAAAATTTATAAAATTGTTCGTAGTCGTCTAATTTGGCATAAATTACTTTAGAACCGTCGGCGGTGATGTCAAAAGAAGAACCACTTCCATAGACTCTTTTAATCAGAGGCTGGGATAAATTTTTATCAGAACGGACAGTCAAGGGAAGGGAAGAGCTCAAGTTTAAGGGGTCGATAATTTGAATAGATGGATAGGAATGAGGGGTAGAAACTCTAACTGCTATTTTGTCTTTTTCATCCTCACTGGGGGCGGGAGCGGGAGCGGGCGTAGAAATCCAGCGTGGGTAATCGACCCAATAATTATATTTAGTTAATTGACGAGAAGGTGTAAGCTTTTTTTGAGAGAGAATTTTCTGCGCCTGGAGTTGATATTTTTCTTTTAGATAATCTTTCCAATTTTGGTACAATTCTTCCAGGCTCAGGCCTATCGCCTTTTTTACGGCATGGTTAAATCCTAAATAGGGATATTCACAGAAAATTTCACTCATAGCGATGACTTTTTCTTCCCCGTATTTTTGAGCTATAAAATGGATAAGAGATTGGCCATAAATATAGGGTGCAGTGCCGTCAGGCCAGGAAGTAAGATAATAACCGTTTATCTGGTCCAGGGTGTTAAATTGCTCTTCAAGGGCGGCCATACGAAGATACATGTCATAACGGGAATCTATTCCTCGGCCTCCGGTGGTAAATTTTGTTTCATTATAAACCGCTAATCCCTCGATTGACCACATAGGCTGGAGGGCATTGGGAGCGAGTATCTGACCGAAAAGGGCACGCAGGGCAGTAGTGGGTCCGGCGGTCATTTCGAAATGAGCCAGGTGGGTGTATTCGTGAGTGATTACCATTTTGAGCCAGCTTATAAATTTCATATCAAAGGATTTGGCAGTGGGGCCGGTCAGGGAGATGCGGATTACACGATGAGGGAAAGGGGAGGCAAAACCCAGGGCATAATCAGAAAAGTCTTCCATAATTATGGCTATTTTTTGCAGGTGATGATGTTTGTCGGGTGAACCAAGCTGGGCATTAACCTGATGGTAGGCTTCTTCGGCAATATCAGCTATCTGTTGGGCTAATTGCTGGTTATTTGGCGCCATAAAAAAATAAACCGAAAAGTGAGGGCTTTCCAAAACCTGCCACTCCAAGCCAGGGTCATAGCGAACAGCTCCCGCCATAATGGTACCACGAAGGATAATTAATGAAGTTATTATAATAAAAAAAATTACTTTTTTTCTCATATCCTCATACTTCTTTCCAAAAGGGAAACAAAGGTGCCAGGCACCTTTGTTTCCCTTTTTATGAAAATAGATTTATTTTAATATGATTTAACCAGAGTTGGTAAATGCGATCGGTAATTAAATTATTTTGCATTTTTTTATATATTTTTAGCGCACCTTGTCTGGTTGTGTGTAGAGAATTTGCTATATCTTTTACTCTGTAACCCTCTTTTATTAATAAATATATAAGTAAATGTTTTAACCGTCTATTGGTTTCTATGTCACCAATTTGTTCTTTTGTTTTCCTTAATATATTTTCCATATTTCCAGGTGATTTATTTTTGGTTTGATTTGAGCTTATTTTAGTGGCATTTTGGAAGATTTTTTCAGGGTCATCTTTTTGAATGTTTTCTTTTACGAAATTTATAAAATTTTCTGGACTGGTCTGGCAAAGTTCTAAAAATTCCCGAATGTTCAGCCAAGGGGGAACGTTTTTGTTTTGATTTTTAGTGGAGAGAAAATATTGAAAACTACTCCAGGGGTATTCTCCGGGAGAATCCACTAATCCGGCCTCTACCGGATTTAGGCTAATATAAGATGCCACACTATAGAGGTACGGGGGGCTCAAGACAGGATGGCTTTTATATCGGTCCTGAAAGAGGTGACCTTTTCTAATATGTCTTATGTTGAACCAGTGGGAATAAGAGGAATTTAAAAACTGCATGGACTGAGAGAGATTTGCTTCCTCTGTTTTTAAAAGCAGATGAAAGTGAGTATCCATTAGTGCATAGGAAAATAAGTGAACTTTGTGCAAGTTAGCCATTTTTTGTAGAAGTTGTAGAAATTTATTTTTATCTACACCATCAGTGAATATATTAGTTCCTTCCACACCCTTACCGATTACATGGTAAATAGCATTTTTATCTTCTATATCTGTTCTATTTCTTCTTGCCATAATGTGATTATTATATCTTTTATAAATAAATAGTTCAAGCGGATTTTAGCATAAAGCTACTAAAAAGGGAAACAAAGGTGCCTGGCACCTTTGTTTCCCTTTTTTAAATAAAATTTTGTTGGAATTATAGAAGGAAGTGGTGTATAATTAATTTTAGTTGTTTAGCATAAAGGTAAGTCTATGAAAGAGTGGGTTCGTAAAAGGTAAAACATAATAAAAAAGCAAAAAAGCGATTTATGGGTTTGTGCCATAAAGCCATAAATTTGGTTTCTTCTGAAAATTTAAAAAATATGAAGAAAGATATATACTAAAGAATGAAGAAGTTTTTTATAATATTATTTGTATTGATTGCGGTAACAGTAATGGGAGGATGCCTAAATTTGGCAAGCATTTTCTCTATTCCTAATGTTGCACCGGTTATAATTTCCGAACCTATTCTTACTGCTACAGAAGATCAGCTATATTCATATCAGGTAGAGGCCAGCGATTCTAATAATGGAGATATTTTGACTTATTCTTCTATTATTAAGCCCGAGGGCATGAGTACTAATAGTGAAAATGGTTTATTAATTTGGACACCAACCAATGAGCAGGTAGGAATTAACAAAGTAGAGATTGAAATTTCTGATGGTAAACTCAGCGTAGCTCAGAGTTTTGAAATTGAAGTTTCCAATGTGAATAATGCCCCTCAGATTTTTTCTTATTCCCCTGATAGTTTAAACGTTGTGGTAAATGAAGGGGAATCAAAAAAATATGAAGTTCGGGCCGATGATATTGATTTAAACACAACATTAAGCTATCAATGGTTATTGAATGGGGAGAAAGTATCAGGTTTTACCGTTTCAGGAGATGGTTCAAA
>CAZXYB010000117.1:0-4137 GCA_964644855.1 uncultured Atribacterota bacterium
TTATATTTTTTGTTGTTTTAATTATAAATTTTAATATCCCTTCTTGTCAAGCTTTAAAAGAAAGTATCGAGTTAAGAAAGAGAAAGAAAAGATAGAAAAAGTAGTATTTTTCTTTTTATTTAACTCCCAACTAAAGTTTACACTAACAATAAAGTATCAAGTACCGCGGGGAGGAATACAATGATAAGTGATAAGTGATTGTAACATTTATTTTTCTTCTATCTTCTGTATTCTGGCTCCTACCTTATTTATTATATATTATGTACTAATTTAATTGGTTAATTGGACAATCGGTGAATTGGTGAATTAATAATTTTTTTCTTGACTTTCGACTGACCAGTCAGTTATAATAAAAGCTGTTCAAAAAATATAGAGGAGATAAAATAAAAAATGAATAAACTTGCTAATTTTGTTACTAAATATGCCTGGCCAATACTTATAATAACCATTATTTTAACTGTTTTAGCCGGTTCACAACTAAAAAATTTAACTATCGATGATGATATTACCAAATACATGCCTGCTGATGATCCGGATATCGTATTTTATAATGAGATTGTTGATAAATTTGGCGGTTCTCAGTCAGAAACAGCGGTAATCTCGCTGGAATATGATGACCTTTTCCGGGTAGAAAATTTAAGGAGCGTAAAAAATATTATAGATGAATTAAATGATACTTCCTACATAAAATCCGTCACTTCCTTTTTAAACATGCCTGAAATAATAAGTACAGAATTTGGTTTGGAAGTAAAAGACCTGGTTGAAATCTTCCCGGAAAACGATAAAGAAGCAAGAGAGCTTAAAGAAACTCTTTTAAACAACAGTATGGTAAAAGGTAAATTTATTTCCGGAGACGGAAACGTTACTCTATTAGTAATGGAATTAAAAAAAGGATATTCGGGAAGTGAATTAAAAAACGATTTAGTAAAAATAATAGACCCTTTAAAGGGAGATGCTACAAAAATATATTATTCCGGTATGCCATTAATGAGTGCAGAAATATCAGAAAGTTCTCGGAGTACCATGGGCTTAAGTATTGCCGCCATCATTATCATGCTCTTTGTTCTTTTCTTCTGCTTTCGAAGTATTCGGGGAGTCATATTACCCCTTTTTGTCGCTTTTATGTCTTCGGTTTGGGTTTTAGGGTTAATAGCTTCCACAGGAAGAAATGTGACTATGGTAGCTGCAATCCTGCCGGTTATTATGATATCTCTGGCAACTGCCTATGGTATTCATTTTGTCAGTCGTTATTATGAAGAAAGATATCGCTTTGAACCGCTTGAAGCAGTCAAAATGGCTTTCCGGGATACTTTTTTACCAATATTAATGAGCGCTTTAACGACTATGGCCGGTTTTTTATCTCTTTCTGCGGCCATCGTAAAACCTATTACGGAATTTGGAGTCTTTTCTACCCTGGGAATATTTTTTGCATTTATTCTGGCAACTTTTTCCCTTACTTCTTTTTACAAACTTTTTCCCCCTCCCAAGATACATAAAAAATTTTCTTCTAATTCTAAAGATTTAGTCAGTAGATTATTGAATCTCATTTTCTATTTAGTTACAGAAAAAAAGAAAATTGTTGTAGTAATCGTATTAGTTGTAGTAATGGGAGCAATCGGTTTTATTACTCAGGTTACACCTGATTCTTCTATGGAATCAAGATTGGGAGAAAATAACCAAATCGTAAAAACTTTAAATTATTTCAAAGATAAATTTGGCGGTATAGATACACTTTATATCTATACCGAAGCAGATAATGTAAAAAGCCCTTATGTTTTAAGACAGATTAAAAAGATAGAAGATTATTCAGAACGTCTTCCTTCACTAAAAGAACCTTCTTCAATCAGCGATTTCTTAATTGACTTGAATGATGCCATGGAAAATAAAAAGATCATCCCTGCAAATGAACAAAAAATTGATAATCTCTGGTTTTTCACCCAGGATAATGAATATGTTACTTCTATGGTTGGAGATAAAAATAAAGATACACTGGTATCTATCAAAACCAAAGAAATGACTTCTGATGCTTTAGATTTATCCATTGCAAAAATAAGGGAATATATAGATACTATTCCTAAAAAAGTAAAACAGGTAGACCTTTCACAATTAGAAGAGAAAGAACGACAAAACTATTATCCTTATCTGGCGGATGAAATTATTTCTTCCCTTCAGGCTAAAGGCATAGAGATAAAAAATATAGACGGCTTTAAGAAAGAACTTGTTCAATTGGCTGCTCAACCAAATAATGAATTTGAAAGAAAAGACCAGACGTTTATTTCTGATATTTTGTCTCTATCTTCTTTGGAAATCGAAGATTTAGGATTAACCAAAGAGGAAATTTATCCTTTGCTTACATCTTATATTCAGAATGAGCAAACTGCTGATTTCTTTATAGATGAACTGATAAGCAAAGTAGATTTATCAGAAAATGATGCCTTCTATTTACAGGAAGTATTGGAAGTTTCCCGCAATATGGCCCGGGAAAGAGAAAAGATAAATGTCGCACAATTAATGTCAGAAAATTTTTTAGGTGACAAATTAACCGATGAGGGAAAAGATATCTTATGGTATTTAAACGATACTGTTGTTTTTATACCTGATGACAATGGAGGTATTGAAGTCTCTTTCCGGCTTAGCGGAACTCCGGTAATTACTGACCGACTAAACAGTAGTCTATTCAGGGGGCAGATAAGAAGTATGACTCTGGCCTTCCTTGCGGTATTCACGATGCTGGTATTCCAATTCAAATCTATTAAAATAGGATTATATTCTATAATTCCCCTTCTCCTAACTATAATTACTGCTATCGGGGCCATGGGTCTTTTCCGTATACCTTTAAATGTATCTACTATGATGGTTGCAAGTATCGCTATAGGAGCAGGGATAGATTATACCATTCACTATGTATCCCGTTACAAAAGCGAATTAAAAACCAAGAACAAGAAAAATGCCCTAAAAGCAACCCTTACCGGAACAGGGAGAGCAATTATTTTTAATTCAATATCAATTGCTGCCGGTACTTTTATGCTTACCTTTTCCAATATCAAGATGATGGGAAATTTTGGTCAATTGATTGGAAGTGTAATGATTGTAAGTGTGATATATACTTTATTACTTCTTCCAATATTATTAGATAAAGTCGATTTTAAAACAAAAAAGGGGTCAAAATAATGAAAATAAAAGAATTTTTAGTTAGTATTTTAATTATCTGCTTACTCTTTCTCTGTGGAATAGTATATGCCAGTGCCGAGACACTTACCGTGGATGAAATAATGGATAAAATGGAAGAGACATCACCTGATTTTACTACTCAGAAAACTATTTCTGAAATGATTTTAATAGATGAGAAAGGAAATGAAGAAATAAGAGAGATGATAATGTTCTCTAAAGAAGGAGAAGATGGAAAAAGAAGCACCCTTGTGAGATTTCTCTCTCCCAAATCACAAAAAGGAATAACAATTCTAAACGTTAATGATGGAGAAGAAATACGCTTATACCTGCCTGCTTATGGTAAACCAAGGAGAATGGCAGGGAGTGACGAATTTGTGGGAACAGGCCTTTCTTATGAAGATATGAGTATGGACTATGAAGACAAAGATTATGAAAAAAAACTTTTGGAAGAAACGGATGAAGAATACGTTATAGAAGTTTTACCAAGTGGAGAAGATATATCTTATAAGAAAATTATACTCATGGTGGATAAGGAAAAGTTTTACACTAAAAAAGTTGAATTTTACGAAACAGGTAGTGAATTAACCAAAACTTTAACCATTAATAAAATAAAGGTTAATGATAATGGCAAAGTTACACCTATGGAGATAGAATTTACTGATATGGAAGAAGAAGATAAAACTAAGATAGTCATGAAAGAAATAGAATATGATATCGAATTATCATCCAGTTTCTTTAGCATTAGGACATTGTCGAAACCGACTCTTTAAATACAGTAATAAGAGATGAGTAATGAGTAATGAGTTGCGAGCAGGGGCGTATTGCATACGCCTTATACAGTAATAAATAATTAGTAATGAGTAAATAAGAAAGATTTAAGAAACATGATTCAGAAATAAAAATATAATAGTATTTCGTAACGGGTGAATAAAACAATAAGATAAAATATGTAGGGGCAGACCTTGT
>CAZXYB010000118.1:0-4105 GCA_964644855.1 uncultured Atribacterota bacterium
GCCATTTGACAATATCTTTTATCTTGAGTAATTTTTCTTGATTCAATTTTTCATTTATATCGTTAAAATCAAACATAAAACCTTCTTTCATCTTTATAAAATATTAATTATCATTTATTTTTCAATCTTTTTAATAACTTTTCCAGAGAAAGCGTATTTATTATATCCTTTTCTTCCAGCCATCCTCGGCGAGCTACATCTACTCCTAAATTCATAAATTCTAATCCATCGATACTATGGGCGTCTGTCTCAATAGCTAATTGCACTCCCCTATCTTTAGCCATCCGACAATAGACATCATTTAAATCAAGTCTTTCCGGACAGGCATTTATCTCTAAAATAGTTCTCGTCTCTGCAGCTATGTCCATCATTTTATTAATATCTACTTGATATGATTCGCGATATCCTATTAAACGTCCGGTAGGATGAGCAATAATGCTTACCAACTTATTTTGCATAGCTTTGATAATTCTCTCTGTAATAACTTTACTCTCCTGTTTAAAACCAGAATGAATTGCTGCAATCACTACATCTAATTTACTTAAAATTTCATCAGAAAAATCCAAACTACCATCTGATTTTATATCAACCTCAATTCCACTTAGAATAGTAAAATCTTTCAATTCTTGATTTAATTTTTGGATTATTTTTACCTGTTCTTTTAATCTCTCTTCGGTTAACCCACCGGCAAATTTTAATGATTGCGAATGGTCAGTAATAGCAATATATTTATAACCCCTCTTCTTGGCTGCTTCTGCCATCTGTTTAATGGTATGAGCCCCATCACTCCACTTAGTATGAAGATGCAAATCTCCTCTAATCTGGGAATATTTTATCAGTTCAGGTAATTTATTTTCTTGCGCTGCCCTAATCTCGCCCTTATCTTCTCGCAACTCTGGAGGAATAAAAAGCAAATTTAAGACTTGATATATTTCTTCTTCGCTCTCTCCCGCTACTCTCCTGTCAGTTTTAACATCAAATACTCCGTATTCATTTATCTTTAAACCTCTTTTTACCGCCAATTCTCTTAATTTAATGTTATGGGCTTTGGACCCGGTAAAATATTGGAGGGCAGCACCATAACTCATCGGTTCAACTACCCTTAGATCAATATGAATATCATCCTTAGTAATAACACTTGATTTAGTAAGTCCTTCCGCTAAAATTTCTCTCATCTGAGGTAAAGAGGTAAAGGTCTTCATTATCTTCTCAGGTTTCCGGGAAGTGATCAGGATATCAATATCTCCGACAGTCTCTTTTTTACGTCTTAAACTACCGGCAAAATTTATTTTATCCGTCTCTTTCAACTTACGCAAACTTTCTACAATCTCTTCTGCTAAAGGCAAAGCAGTACCTAAAAGAACTCTTTCTTTTCGCCTTTTATATAATTCTATTCCTCTTAAAATATTTGTTTCAGATTTCTCACCCATCCCCGGTAAATCTTTAATCTGATGCCGCCTAACTGCTTTTTCTAATTTCTCAATATTATCTACACCTAATTCTTCATATAAAAGCTTAGCTGTCTTAGGCCCCACTTCGGAAATATCCAAAAGCTCTATCACCCCGGAAGGAATAGTCTCTTTTAATTTTTCATAATACTCAAGTTTGCCAGTTGTCAGAAATTCCTCGATTTTTTTGGCAATAGCACTGCCCACTCCGGGAATATCCTTTAATCCTCCCTGGTGGTAAATTGTTTCTATATCAATGGGTAAATTCTCTAAAACTAAAGTTATCTTTTCATAAGCTCTAATCTTGAAAGGATTTTCTCCTTTAATTTTTAATATCCTGGCAATCTGCTCAAATATTTGGGATAATTCTAAATTTTTCAATTCCCTCACCCCCCCCATATTATATAATAAAAAATCTCCTATTACCCTTTTTTCTTTTCTTCTATATTTAGCCTCTACAATCGTAAACTATTTTTCTAATTATAATACTGTTTACTATATATATTCTATAAAACTCTTAAAATTCCTCTTTTCTTATAATATTTTCAAATTTAGAATTTTTAATTATAGAGTATATTTCTATACGCCAATATATTAAATAAAAAATTTATAACGATTTAATATTAATAACCTTCTGGCAAAGTTTACGAGAAAATAACAAGCAGTAAAACCCTATAGAAAAAGGGTTCCGGCGGACAATAATTCGCATTATATTAATACAAAATATTTGATTACAAATAATATGGGCTTCAATTCTGATTCTAAAAAAATTATGTTAAGTATTAAAACTTAACATAATTTTTTCTTTCCCGTCAATCAAAAAGAAGGATATCTTTTCTTTGGCTGGATAGAATTTTTAATTCTTCACTAAAGCCCGACTTAGAAAATAAAGCAAAGTATCTTTGTTCTACATCAAAAAAACTATCGGCTTTTCTTTCTAAATCATATAATTCATTTAGACCGACATTTTTATTTTTCCATTTACATTCTCCAAAGATAAAAAATTGCTTATCATTATAAGCCACAATATCAATCTCTTCTTTATTGTTCCACCAGCGCCCTATACTTCTGGCTTTAAAAGGAAGCATATTCTTTCTATTTAAATTTTTCAGCCTTTGCAAACATATATCCTCAAAGATAAACCCGGTAAAACTATTTAAAGAGGGTTTTATTTTTTCTTGCCAAACATAATCAAGATCCCCCTCCTCAAGATAACTCATATGGGGCAAAACATATCTAAACCAAAAGCGGAAGAAGGGATCATTAAGCAGATAAATGCCTTTTCTTGATTTATGTGGTTTATCTTCTGTAATTGGAACTTCTCTTTTTACTATACGTAATTCTCTTAAAACACTAAGATATTTATTAACTTTATGTGGATCGCTAATCCCGGTTTCCTGTACTATCTCGTTTAGCCTAATCCTGCCAAAGGCAATTGCTTTTAAGATAGAGAAATATATAGCCGGCTCGCGCAATTCTTCTATTAATAAAAAACGAGGTTCGCTAAAAAGAAAACCATTTTTGTTTAAAATTTCCTCTTTTACATTTTGTTCTATGGTTTTATGGTCACTAAATCGTTGGAGATATGCGGGTGTGCCGCCGAGTATACTATAGGCAAAAACTCTATCCTCTTCGGAATAGCGGGGAAAAAATAACTTTAGGTCTTTAAAAGATAGCGGATGTAAGGCAATCTGCCCGGTACGCCTGCCAAATAAAGGACTCTTGCTCCCCAGGACTTCCTTTTCCATAAAGCTCATATAAGAGCCACATAAGATAAGGAAAATATTACTTTCTTTTCCTTTTTCATCCCATATTTTCTGCAAGATAGAGGGGAGTGCCGGATTGCTTATACATAAATAGGGAAATTTATCTATAATAATCAAAGGCATCTTTGAGACTAAATGATCTAAAATATATCTTAACAAAGCTTCCCATGAACCAAAGGGTTGAGTTTGTAAAAAGGATTCTCCAGTTAACTGAAATATTTTTTCACTAAATTGTTTTAACTGTTCTTGCTCAGAAGAGAGATCTGAGGAAAAAAAGAGGTGTTTTTTATCTTTAGAAAATTGTCTGAGTAATTCAGTCTTGCCAATCCTTCTACGCCCATACATAATTACAAAGCGGGCTCCCTGTTCCTTCTGTAATCTTTCTAAGTAATTTAATTCCTCAATTCTATTGACAAACATAATGCCCTCCAAATAGTATACTTTAAAGTATTATACTTATAAGTATACTATATATTATAAATAAGTCAATCATTTTTTCATGATAGTTAGTTATCAGTTTCAGAAGTGACGTATTGCATACCCTATTATCAAAAAAAAATTAATAACTACCTGTAAACAGCTTAAATATGAAAAAATGTGGGAAAATAGAGGACGGGAAAGCCTTGTAACATAAGGGTCTCAGGAGTAGGCTTCGTATTTTTGATTATAAGCGACTATTTTGCCTCGACTTATACATTTACCCTCGGAAAATGGGTGTTTTTTGGCCTATTTTCACTCCCCTAAAATCTATAAATGGCTTCCTGTAAGGGTTACAGAGTTTCGGAGAAGTCAAAAAAGGCTAAAAAAGATGTCGTAATTGCCGATTTTTCGAAAATTGATGCCTTTTAAAAGGCACTCTACATGCGTTTTTGAGGCATTCCAGAAGGGGGC
>CAZXYB010000119.1:0-4097 GCA_964644855.1 uncultured Atribacterota bacterium
GGCTTATTGAATATACTATTCCAAAAAAGCCAAACAGTCCTAAGCAAAAATACCGTTTGATATCTAAAGGTCAAAATATTGCGATATAATAATATACAAGGGACATATCCCATTTTCTTAGACAATTAATATTTTGCTTTTAAATTAGATAAATTAGGAGAGCGTTCCTATTTTAATTAAACATCTAATCTAGCGTACAATTTTGATATGATAAGAAGGTTAAAATTATGAAAAAATTAAAAGCAGATATGGAAATGATTGCTAATGCCATGGAGGATGTGGCTCGAATGGATATGGATTACTATCTTGATAAAGAAACAGGAGAGGTTATTATTACCTCAGAGGAAACATTTGGATATGCCGAAGAAGATGAAGATAAAGTAAGAGAAGGTATACCTGATTGGCAGAAAGAGGAAGTTAAATTAGCTCAAGATATATTATTTAAAAACCCTGATCGCTATATTTGCATCCCTGAGAGGCCATCATATGAAGGATACAATTTAATGGTTGAATTTGCCGAGAAGGTAGATGATGAATTATTGAGGGAAAAATTGAGTATAGCTTTAGACGGAAAGGGAGCTTTCAGGCGTTTCAAAAATGTAATAGCAGATTATCCGGATTATAGAGAAAAATGGTTCAAATTTAGAGATGAAAGGTTGAATAAAAAAGTTATTGAGTGGTTAAATAGTATCGGAATCGAACCTGTATAGAGAACGATCACCGTTGGAGTTAAACCATTGACATTTAATATATTTTGCCAATTCACCAACTATCTAATTTGATTTGTTAGCAAAAAAAATTTAAATTTTTATGCATTATGCAAAAAAAATAAAGAATAGAAAGTAGGAAACTATTATGAAACTCGATACCAAAATTATTGACTTTATTATTGACATAATGGAATTTTGTGAAAAAGATCCCTATTTATCTAAAGGATTAATCAAAGAAAGAGAAAGATTTTTTACCACCACCCCTGAGTTGTACTATAAAACATTTGAAGAAATAAATTCCGTCGAGCAGAGGTTTGCCGATTATTATATTTTTACTTGTGTTTCTCAATATTATGAAACGAGTCCCTTAGAAGTTTTTTTATCCAAGAATTTATTTAAATATAATAAAAAAGACCAAAATATTCTCCTGGGATTTAGAAATGATATCTTTGATATCTTTAACATTGTCAAAGTTGTGGCTGGTTCTTATTTTATAGCTAAGAATTTTACTTCTAATCAAGAATATAAAGTGTGGGAAAGTAATGCTACCTATCAAATTAAAGAAGGAGACCATGTTGTAGGACGCATTTTGCCTTATGAAACAGATTATGCTTTATGCAATTTCAATATATTATGTCCAAAAGATTTTACCTATTCATTAAAAAGATTACAGAGAAATGACCCTTCTGAGATTATTCATTCGATTACTCCTTTAATGATAGAGAAAGAAATTTACCAGGCATGTCAAAATTTAAAAGTGGAGGAAAACAGTCTGGAATTTGTAGAAAAAAAGCTAAAACATTTTTTAAAAAAATATTTAGGAAAAAAAGCGCCTTCTATCAAAAATCTTAGAAAGAAGATAAATAAAATTACCGATCCTTTTCCTCTAATGAGAGAATTGTCGGGAAAATTTAATTTTTCCTCTGATGATGAATTAATAGAATTTCAGAAAATATTTATGGATTTCTGGAATCTTTCTTCCCGTGATGAATTTCAGGGAGAATCTCCCCAGGAAGTTAATGAACAGAGTATGGGACCCCAGGAAAGAGAATTGATTCTGGATTTAATGCGCCAGATTCAATTGAGCATTAATCCGAATAATTTTTCCAATAAAGAAGAATTAGACAAAGCGATTAAGAAATGTCAGGATCAATGGCTTCAACAACCCCAGGAAGAGCTTGACCATAAAACTCCCTGGGAAGTAATTTCAGATGAAAGAAAAAGATTGGACAGCCCTAGCAAGGGTTTCACCTTTTCAATGACTATCACACCTATAAGCTGTGGAACGAAGGAAGAATATATTGATTTAACTAATTTAAGCAAAAAAGATAGTCCTCTGGCAGAAGATTTAGAAACTTTTGTAAACTATTTTATAAAAAATCGCGTAAAGGTTACTTTAAAAAACAGATGGATTCCTTTTAAGCATATAAAATCAATAGAGGAAGATTTTATAAATAAAGATAGTTTTATTTCATTTGGTAAGGAAGAAAAAAGAGGAGAGGAAGCGTGTAAAAGATATATCTATTTTATAGATATATTGTCTCGAGCAGCAAGGTTTATTTATACAGATAAGAAGGGTTGGATAAAGGTAAACGTTGGTCGTTTTAAAGAATTTTGTGAGAAATCTTATGGAGAAAAACTCTTTGAGTTGTTTTTTATCTGGGTTGAAAAAGCGAATTGGAGAAAGTTCCTGGCTAGTAGATATTGGGATATTCAGGCCAAAGAATATCAAAATAATTTTATTGCCATACTTTATTGTATTAACAAATTTAAGATAAATAGGAAAATAGATATAGAAGAATTTGTAATCAAACTCTATGCTCCTGAGAAAAAAGAAAAAGAATTTTCTAAAAGCCTGATTCTCGATTTAGCTTCGGCAATTGAGATAATTTTAATAGAATATTTACAATGGCTGGGAGTAGTCAGAACTCAGAAGGGAGACATATTTCCCGGGATAAAAATTAAGGTTATTAAAAAATTTTGGATTACTCTCAATGGTAAAAAATTTATCAATAAAATGATAGATTATTATATTAAAACAGGGAGGATGTAATAAAGGTAAAAAACCAATAGACTATTTTCAGAAAGACCTTTTTCTACAGCAAAGAAGAAAAAGAAAGGAATGGAAAAGTTTTATTTACTTATATGTTCTATACTATGGCTAATAGCTGATTTTATCTTTTTAATATCCATCTCTTGTACTTTTTGAGAAAAAGGTTCAAAAGAAATATTTCCCCTATAACCATGTTTAAGGAGTAATTCTATCTGTTCCTTGGTTTGAAGCCTATCTTGTGTCGTTACTAAAACACGATGGTTGTCTCTGTATTCATTAATAGGCATCTCGCATTCTACCCCGGAGATGTGAATTAGTCCGGTATAAGAGATATCATAATCGTTTTTTATTGTGTCAAAGGTATCAGGTCCGAGATGATGATGGAAGGTATCATGAACAATTTTATAGACAGGATAATCCGATTCCTGAATAGCTTTCATTGCTGTAACTATCGATCTAAGAGAACATTCTTCAAATCCCAAAGGTTCTAAATAACCTTGCATACCGCTGTCTTGAAATAAAGGTCCGAAAGATTTTAAGGCTTTTACCGTTTCTTTAAAAATTTCCCCTGAATTTCTTTTATCATTGACATCATTATTAGGGCACAATACAATTGCTTTGCAGTCAATTGATAGTGAAAGATTAATTAATTTTTTCATTTCCTTTATAGTTTCTGGCAGAATTGCGCCTAAATTAAATTTTTGTAAGGCATTGATAGTTAATATTTCCACTCCGTATTTTTTTGAAAGCTCTTTCAGCTGCCCGGGAGCATAGTCATCAATTATCTTTCCTCCGGGAAGGTCATTGCGTAGTTCAATTTTATTTAACCCCAAATCTTTAGTAAATTTAAGAAAATCATCTAATTTCAATTTTGGATAAATGATTCTGTTAAGACTGATTTTTGATCTTTTAATCATCTTAGTTCTCCCCATCTTTTTATAAATATTATTCCAAGTGTTTTAAGACTGAATTTTTTAGTAATCAATCAAATGATTTTATTTTAAATTCTGTTGGATAGTATAACATATTATCTTGTAAGCTTTATTTTAAATATAATATATGAGTTACTATTATAGTTAAAATAATTCAGAAAAAATTATGAAAAAACTAATTTAATATTTGACAAGAGGGATTGTCTTATTGTAAAATAAAATCACCTGCAATCGACTGCATAATTCATAATGTTACTTCTTGAGTTTTCTACATTTTTTCTTTGGACTTTTAATTTATCGGCAATTGAATTGAAGTGAAATATAAAAAGCCTGGAATTCAAGCTAAGAAACTTTCAATTTATCAGAATAAAAAATATGCTTAGGAAGAATTATTTAAATATT
>CAZXYB010000120.1:0-4063 GCA_964644855.1 uncultured Atribacterota bacterium
CTTATATTTTTTGATTGTCTTAACCCTCTGTACCAAGCCAGCAATGTATCATTATCGTGTGTTCCGGTGTATACGACGCAGTGTTTTTCATAACCTTTCGGTTTTGATTTTAGAGAAGTTTTTTCGCCAAAGGAAAATTGTAAAATCTCCATTCCCGGAAAGCCAAAACTTTCCTTTAACTTGTTGACTTCCGGAGTTATAAATCCTAAGTCTTCAACTATAACTGGTAGATCCCCCAAATACTGTTTTACCGCGGAAAACAGTTCGTACCCGGGAGCTTTTACCCATTTGCCCCTCTCAGTTGTCTTTTCTGATGCATCGATTGCCAAATAAAAATCAAAAGAATTAATAAAGTTAATTACTTTTTTATTTTTAATATATTCTATATTCGGCATAAAACTTAAAAATCCTTCTTTTTTGAAAAATAATTTTTAGTATAAATTCATTAGTTTTAGCAATAAGGGCTATTGCATACACCTCTCTAAGTAACAAGAAACCGAATTTAAACTCTAGAAACTCAATCAACCCATTAAAAAATAAGGCTTTCCGCCAACATTTAAAATAAGCCCTTTTCTATCACAAAAAACGGTTTTTATACTAAAACCATCCTATCTTCTACATAATTGTCTTTACGATCTCCTAACAGGGAAAATTTCCTGATTAGATCTTCTACGGTAATTTTTTTTCTTTCTTCTCCCTGTATATCAAAAATATTATGTCCTCTATCCATCATTACGGTTCGATTACCCACATCCAAAGCCTGTTTCATATTATGAGTAACCATTAAAGTGATTAAATCTCCCTGCCGCTCTTCCACTAAATCTTGAGTCAGCTTTAAAATCTTTTTATTACTTTCCGGGTCTAAAGCTGCTGTATGTTCATCTAAAAGTAAAACTTTAGGTTTAAACATGGTAGCCATTAACATGGTCATTGCCTGTCTTTGGCCACCTGAAAGTAAGCCCACTTTTTTAGAAAGATTATCCTCCAATCCTAAACCTAATTCGCTTAATTTTTCTCGAAAAAAGTTTCGCAAATTTTTATTAATTCCCAAACGTAATCCTCTTTTTTCTCTTTTTATAGACAAAGATAAGTTTTCTTCCACAGTCATATATGGAGCGGTCCCTAAAAGGGGATTTTGAAAAACCCGGCCGATCCAGCGAGCTCTTTTATATTCGGCCTGGTTGCTAATTACTTCCCCTGACAATTTTATCTCTCCCTTATCTTGCTGTAGAGTTCCCGAAATTAAATTTAATAATGTTGACTTACCAGCACCATTACTACCAATAATAGTTATAAAATCACCCTTTCTAATACTTAAGTTAAAATTATCTAAAGCCAGTGTCTCATGAGGCGTATTTTTTGCAAAATACTTTGTTAATTTTTTAATGATCAACATAGACTATACTTCCTTCCCGTTATCATTTTGAAGATCTTTTCTCCCTAAATTGAATCTTTCGGCAAAATTAAGCTTTCGTCTTATTATGGGCACGGTTAATGCTATGATTACCAGTAAAACGGAAATTAATTTTAAATCACTAGGTTTGAAGCCAAGACTATAACCATAACGCAAAGCAATAATCATCAAAAAGCGATAGATCAAAGAGCCAATTAATACAGCAATGGTTCTCCAGAAAATAGTAGGTATCTTTATAATACTAATTCCAATAATTACACAAGCTAATCCCGAAACGACAGTGCCTAAACCCATATTAACATCAGCAAATCCGGAATATTGAGCAAAAAGTGCACCAGATAAACCCACTAAAGCATTTGAAATACAAAGTCCAATAATTTTGGTAAAATCTGTATTCACTCCTAAACTTCTTATCATTTGTTCATTGTCACCGGTGGCAATAAGAGCCAACCCTATCTCTGTAGACAAGAAATAATCTATAATAAATTTTATTATGATAACCAGAAAGAAGAAAAAGAAAGGAATCAGATAATCTATCGATAAATTAGGAAAATAGTTTTTTATTTCTCTCAATAAGGTCATTTTCCCCAATAAAGGAATATTTGGTCTTCCCATAATTCTTAAATTAACCGAATAGAGTAAGGTCATGGTTAAAATACCTGATAAAAGATTGCTTAATTTTAATTTAGTATGTAATAATCCGGTAATTAATCCGGCAAGAGAGCCGGCTATTATGGCTAAAAATGTACCCCATAATGGGTCTCCTCCCGAAAAAATGACCCTGGCGACTACCGCAGCTCCTAAAGGAAAACTACCATCAACGGTTAAGTCAGGAAAATCCAATATCTTATAAGTAATAAATACTCCTAATACCATTATTCCAAAAACTAATCCTTGTTCTAATGCATGTAAAAAAAGACTTATCGACATATTATCTGTTCCTTTCTCTTAATAAAGAATTAATCGCCCTGTACTTTACCATCTTTTATAATTTTATCAGCTTCTTTTACAATGTCTTCACTTACAGAAAGCCCAATGGTTTTTGCAGTATCCAGATTCACCACAAATTGTAAATCCTTAGGATTAGTTATGGTCTGAATGGGAATATCGGAAGGTTTAGTACCTTTGATAATCTTTAGAGCTATCTCCCCGGATTTCTTCCCCAAGGAAAAATAATCGATACCGTAAGAAGCCAAGGCTCCTTTATCAACTGTACTTGGATCAGCAACAATTAAGGCAATCTTTTCCTTATTACAAACATTGATTACAGATTCCAAAGCAGATACGACTGTATTATCGGTAACAATGTATATCGCATCCACTCTTCCCTCCAAAGACTGTGCTGCCATTAAAACTTCACTGGAATTGCTTACCGTTACTTCGATTAAATTAAGGCCGAGTTCTTTGCAGGCTTCTTTTGCTACTTCAACTTGAACTACTGAATTTGCCTCACCCGCATTATAAATGGTTCCAACGTTCTTAGCTTTCGGTAAAAAACGTGGAATTAATTCAATTTGTTGCTTATTTGGAGCAGCATCACTCATTCCAGTAAGGTTATTCCCGGAACTTTCCCAACTCTTTGCCAAATTAGCAGCAACCGGATCGGTAACGGCGTTAATAACTATCGGAATTTCCTTGTTGACTTGTAATGCTGCCTGGGCGGTAGGAGTGGCGATAGCATAAATGAGATCTACCTTATCATCTTTAAATTTCTGCGCAATAGAAATAGTATTATTAAAATCACCCTGTGCATTTTGCAAATCATAGACCACATCTTCGCCTTCCTTTAATCCCGCTTCTTCCAAAGCCGCCTTAAAGCCATTCCGAGCTAGATCTAATGCCGGATGTTCTACAAATTGAGTTACCCCAATCACCAAAGGTTTAGCTAAAGCAAAAGATGATATTCCACCAACGATCATAAGTGTTAATACTAATAACAAAATTGATAAATTTTTCATAATTTTCTCCTTTTTTTTAATTTTTTAATCAACCTAAAATTAAGCTAAAATTAATTCCATATATTACCTCCTTTCTTCTCTTTTTTCGATAAAAATTAATTTATCTTAAAAATAAAAAAGAAGGGTCAAAAATGTCAAAATATAAAACACCTATGACCCTTCTTTTTTAAATTTCAAAAAAGAAAAACCATAGGCAATGGCCCTGGGAGACACATGCCTATGGTTTTATCTGTGATAATAGTAATTAAATCAGTATTACTATTTATCTCTTAGGCACATACCCCCTCAAGATAATAGTAATAATAATAGTAATAATTATTGATAATATAATCTTTTCTTTTTAATTCTATTTTCATTTTTATTAATCCAAATAAGTAATAATTTATTAATATTACTTAATAATATAACTCTCTTTTATCTTAATGTCAAATTTTTCATTAGAATTCATTAGAATTATAATAAAAAAATTATAGGGTCTTGAAATACAACTTTCCATCTTCCCGCTTCAATTTTTTAATTACTCCGCTAACTGTAACATATGCATGCTAATCTATCCTGCTATTTCTTTTATTGTATGAACTTACCCCCATCCTTAAAGAACTATCTCTTTGACAATAATCTCTTTGAAATTCCCTTCTGAAAGCCTTATATAATAAGGGTTTCAAGAGTGGGCTTCGTATTTTGATTATAT
>CAZXYB010000121.1:0-4062 GCA_964644855.1 uncultured Atribacterota bacterium
GTAATAGTCAGTGGTCGAGAAAAAGAGACTTTAGAAAAGTGGTTTGCAAATATAAGTGTGGGGCTGGTTGCCGGACATGGTACCTGGTTAAGGGAAAGGATTGGACAGTGGAAAACAGTAAAACCTCTAATCAATAAATGGAAAAACCAAATCAGGCCCCTGCTTGAACTTTATGTTGACAGAACTCCGGGATCATTTATTCAGGAGAAGGAACATTCCCTGGTCTGGCATTACATTAAAACGAATCCCTCTTTTGGCCGGATGAGAGCATTAGAGTTAAAATCCTCTCTTTTACATCTTACTTCTAACCTGGATCTGGAAGTACTTCATGGCGAAAAAGTAATTGAAATTATACCTACGGGAATTAATAAAGGCTTAAGTGCTGATTATTGGATTTCTCAAAAAGATTGGGATTTCATCCTGGCGATAGGAGATGACTGGTCAGACGAAGATACCTTTGCCAATTTGCCGGATACCGCTTACTCTGTAAAAGTCGGTGCAGGTTCGTCTCAATCAAATTATAATATTGACTCTTATGTAGAAGTTAAGACTCTTTTAACAGAATTGTCAAAACAATAAAATTATCATAGAAGTATATATTTCATTTTAGAAAACTTTGTATCCATTTTATTGCTTCTTTGGGTGAGGATAGTCGAAAATCCGCAGAAGATTTTCTGGGTTTTTCGGAAATTAAAATACCGGTTCCTCTGGTGCGCAATACACGAAAAGCATCTTCATCGGTAGTGTCATCTCCCAGATAAAATACCTTGTGATTAGACCAATCGAGTCTTAAGGCATTCATTATCCATAAAACTGCTTTACCTTTATTCCATTCAATGTTGGGTAATATTTCAATAACTTTTTTCCCTTTCAATATACGGATATTTTCTCTGTTTTCTTTTAGAATATTATTTAATGGTAACTTTAGTCTGGGTAAATCTTCTTTTGATACCTGTCTATAATGAATGGCTACGCTCATCCTTTTCTTTTCTACAATTACTCCAGGAATATGAGATAATAATTTTTCTAAACTTTTGGAGATATGTTGAATAAGCGGGAAGAATTTTTTTACTTTAGGATGTATCATAGAAATATCTGGGCCGCTTATATCAAATCCATGATTTCCAGCATAAAAAATTCCAGGGATACCTACTTTACTCTCCAAGTCCTTTCTTTCTCTCCCGCTGACTAATGCTACTTTATATTTTTTAGCCAATTGTTGAAGAATATTTTTCATCTGAGAGGATAATCTTGCCAGACCAGGCTCTTGAACAATAGGGGTTAGAGTGCCATCATAATCGAAAAAGAAAACGGCTTTTTCTTTCCCTTCCATTATTTTAGAATAGGAATAAAGATACCGGGGATGTAAAAAGATCTTTTCATTTTTGCCAGAGAATATTTTTACGGATTCGAGAAGATGAGAGGGGCAGTGGTTAAACCACTCATCAATCCATTTTGCATTTAAATCACTTAATCTCTGAATGACCATATCAGCGCCTTTTTTAAAAAAATGTTTTGCCTCATCTCCTTCTTTTGTTGTTTTTCACCCCACAATAAGAGCAAAATTGCTATCTCGCGCTAACTCTATATCTTTTGGTTGAGTAAGTAATGCCATTGTTTCTTCAGGGGAAACCCCAATTTTATGTACAGCTTGGATAAAGGGGTTTAATTCTGAAGTGGTGGATACAGGTTTTTTTTCAGGTAATAGCAACACAATTTTTAAATTCGGTCTACCGAGTTTTTTCATAAATTTAATTATTTGCTTATCGCGTAATGAATTTTCTTTTTCCCAATTCATACGAAAGAGAATAGCTTTAAAATTATTTTGTTTCATCAGATATCCCACATATTTTTATATTTATTGATTATTATTATAACTGTTAAAATCATATTAATAAAGCCAATACATGTCAAGAGAGTAATATAAACTTTTTCATTATTGGTGTGTACTTTAGAGGGTTATTAGAAAAGTAGATAAAATATATTAGAAATGCTTTACTTTTTTACATTCTTGACATTCTTGATATAACAAGTATATTATAAAAAAAATAATCCGAAGGGTATCTTACCAAATAATGTCAATACAATTAAGGGCTGATGAAAATAAAAGAAAGGAAAATATATTATGAATAATATCGAAGATTATAGAGAAATTATTGGTGATAAATTATTTTTTAATTTATTCAAAAAAGCAAGAAGGCTTACTTCTAAGGCAATCCTAAATATTAATTCTACTGCTCAGGGAGGGGGAGTAGCAGAAATATTAGAATCTCTGATTATCCTCATGAACGAGCTTGGCATTTACGCCGGATGGAGAATACTCCATGGGAACCCTGATTTCTTTACAATTACCAAAAAGTTTCACAATGCCTTACAGGGAGGTTCAATTAATCTCACAGAAATAAAGAAAAAACTGTATCTTAAGGTCAATCAAGAATTTTCTGTCTTTACTCATATCAATAATCACGATGCTGTAATTATTCATGATCCTCAACCTTTGCCCTTGATCAAGTATTATAAAAAGAAGCAGCCCTGGATCTGGCGCTGTCATATTGATTTATCCAATCCTCATCCTGAATTATGGCATTATCTTGAGAACTTTATTCTTCGCTATGATAAAATTATTGTTTCCAGTGAAAAATATCAATCTGAAAAACTACCTGTTCCTCAAAAAGTAATATCCCCGGCCATCAATCCACTATCACCTAAAAATAAAGAGTTATCACCAGAAGATATTAACAAGTATCGTAAAAAATATAAAATACTTGATGATAAACCCATTATAGCTCAAATATCTCGTTTTGACTATCTAAAGGATCCATTGGGGGTTATTAAGGTCTTTAAAAAAGTAAAATCTCATATTGATTGTCGTTTAGTTTTATGTGGTAGTATGGCTGTTGATGACCCGGAAGGGATAAAAGTATACCAGCAGATAATGAAAGCAGCTCAAAACATGATTGAAAAAAAAGACATTATTATATTAAATGTGGAAAATGACATTCTAGTTAATGTGCTCCAGCGTATTTCTACTGTTATCATTCAAAAATCATTAAAAGAAGGATTTGGCTTAACTGTTACCGAAGCTCTATGGAAAGAAACTCCAGTGGTAGCTTCCAATGTAGGGGGCATACCATCACAAATTACTGATGGTGAAAATGGTTATCTGCTTGACCCGTTTGATTATGATGGTTTTGCGGAAAGAATTATCTACCTTTTGGAAAATCCTTCCAAGGCAGAACAAATTGGTAAAAGGGGTAAAGAAACTGTAAGAGAAAAATTTTTAATCACCCGTCTACTTACTGATTATATCGATTTATTAAATGAATTAATTTAGTAGTACAACTTATCCTCAAATTATCAATTTAATATAACGATAATTTTCTATTTCTAAAATTGTAGGGATTGATTAAAAAAATAAAAAAATATTTAAAAAAAAAGAAGGATTTTTTATACACGATGTAGAATAATAAGATAAGAGGCGTACTTCAATAAACTGAAAACTAACCACTGTTGATTGAATGTTTCTATTTGAAACTAAATACTATTCAATAACAACTATTTTGAAGAGGAGGTGTTGCATATTAGAAAATAGAGAATAAGAAAAACATTTTGTTAAAAATAAAGGAGGTAATAAAAAGAAAATGTTTAAGAAAATTAGTTTTGTGATATTAGTAGTATTATTAATAGGAATGTTTTCTGTAGGAGCATTCGCAGCATCTAGGGTATTAAATGTCTACGGTGCCTGGGCAGGAGCAGAATTAGAAGCATTTGATAAGATGGTGAAACCTTTTGAGGACGCAAATGATATTGATGTAGTGTTAGCTGGTTCCCGAGATCCGGCAGTACTAATTACTCGAGTGGATGGCGGTAATCCACCTGATGTCTCCACATTACCTAATCCGGGAGCGATGGTAGAATTTGCCAAAGCTGGGAAATTAGTAGATTTAAGTACTTTTATGGATGTGGATACTTTAAAGAGCGACTACTCCTCGACCTGGATAGATTTGGGAAGTTATAAAGGTAAACTTCAAGGTGTATTTCTTTCTGCTGACTTAAAAAGTT
>CAZXYB010000122.1:0-4059 GCA_964644855.1 uncultured Atribacterota bacterium
TATCATAGTTATTGAGCCTTTTTTATCTTTTATTCTTCCGGCTCTCTCGTATAGAGTAGCTAAATCTGTGTATAAATAACCGGGATAACCACGTCTGCCGGGAACTTCTTTTCGGGCTGCAGAAACTTCCCTTAAAGCCTCACAATAATTGGTCATATCAGTAAGTATTACCAGTACATGCATATCTTTTTCAAATGCTAAATACTCGGCACAGGTTAGAGCCATTCGGGGAGTTATAATTCTTTCTACCGCCGGGTTATCAGCTAAATTAACAAACATAACACTCTTTTCTATCGCTCCGGTTCTTCTAAAATCACTTATAAAAAAATTTGCTTCTTCAAAAGTAATTCCCATAGCGGCAAATACAACGGCAAATTTCTCCTCTTTTCCTAATACTTTTGCCTGTCGTGCGATTTGGGAAGCAAGTCTTGCATGGGGTAATCCTGAACCGGAAAAGATGGGCAGCTTTTGTCCCCTGACCAAAGTATTTAACACATCAATGGATGAAATACCGGTTTGTATAAAATTGTTAGGATAATCTCGGGCATAAGGATTAAGTGAATTTCCATTTATATCTAATTTTTTTTCTGCGATGATTTGAGGTCCGTCGTCTATAGGTCTTCCCGAGCCATCAAATATTCTTCCCAAAACATCCATAGAGAGAGGTAACTCTATTACCTTTCCTAAAAAACGAATTTTAGTATTTGAAATATTAATTCCTGTTGTCCCCTCAAATATCTGTACAACTGCCTTGTCTTCAGTTATTTCAAGCACCTGCCCTCTTCTTATTTCTCCGGAAGATAGTTCTATTTCAACTAATTCCTGATATTTTACATCGATTGTTTTTTCTACTATTATTAATGGCCCGGATACTTCGGATATAGTTAAATATTCTTTAATCATCTTTGCTTTATTATCTCCTTCCCTTTAATCGGTTGTTGAACAAATTTGGGATACTATTTCTTTTTCAATTTCACTAAATACTTTTAGGTTCTTTTCTTCTATAAGTTTAGCTCTAATTATTTTTGCCTTGACTGGTAAAGCATATAATTTTTCAATAGTCACACCATTTTTAATTACTTTTTCAGCATTTTCGTGAAACATTATAATTAATCTTAAAATAAGAAATTGCTTTTTTATAGAACTATAGGAATCAGTTATGTCAAAGGCATTTTGAAGCAGGAAATCCTCCCGGATAGATCTTGCTGTTTCTAGTATTAGCTTCTCATGAGTTGATAAGGCATCAATACCTACCAATCTTACAATCTCCTCTAACTCTGCTTCCTCCTGGAGTAATGCCATAGATTTATCACGGGTTTCTATATATTCTTCACCGATCTCTTTTTTATAATATTCAGATAGTCCGGATAGGTAAAGAGAATAACTGGTTAACCAATCTATTGCAGGAAAATGCCTTTTGTAAGCTAACTTATCTTGTAAGCTCCAGAAAACTTGAACAGTACGTAAAGTGTTTTGGGTAACCGGTTCGGATAAATCTCCTCCCGGTGGAGATACCGCACCGACAATAGTTAATGTTGCTTCTCTATCATCACTACCCAGACATTTTACTCTTCCTGACCTTTCGTAAAAACTTGCAATTCTGGTACCTAAATAAGCAGGAAATCCTTCTTCTCCCGGCATTTCTTCTAACCGGCCTGATATTTCACGCATTGCTTCCGCCCAACGAGAAGTTGAATCAGCAATAAGCGCAACATTATATCCCATATCTCGATAATATTCCGCAATAGTTATACCGGTATATACAGAGGCCTCACGGGCGGCTACCGGCATATTTGAAGTATTGGCAATCAAAATAGTTCTTTCCATTAATGGTTTTCCGGAATTAGGATCGATTAATTCCGGAAATTCAAGCAAAACATCGGTCATTTCATTACCTCTTTCGCCACATCCGATAAAGAGAATAATTTCTGCATCGCACCATTTGGATATCTGATGTTGTACTACGGTCTTTCCACTACCGAAAGGACCCGGTATGCAGGCAGTTCCCCCTTTAGTTACGGGAAAAAACATATCAATTACCCTTTGTCCGGTAATTAACGGTTCAATAGGAGGCAATTTTTTCTTGTAGGACCTTGGTCCCCTTACTGGCCATTTTTGCAACATTTTAATCTCGTGAATCGAACCTTCCCGGTCTTCTATTAGGGCAATAGTATCTGTAACCGTAAATTTATCTTTATATATTTCTTTAATTTCACCTTGAATTCCGTAAGGAACCATAATTTTATGTATTATAATACTGCTTTCCTGAACAGTTCCTATAATATCGCCGGATATTACTTTATCTCCCTTTTTTAAAATTGGCTTAAAATCCCATTTCTTTTTTCTATCAATAGCATCCGCTTCTGCTCCTCTAGTAATAAATTCTCCGCTGCTTGCTTTTAATACATCCAGAGGTCTTTGAATACCATCATAAATGGATGAGATAAGACCGGGGCCTAATTCCACGCTTAGTGGCATATCAGTAGAAAAAACAGGTTCTCCGGGGCCAACTCCTGAAGTTTCCTCGTAAACCTGTATAGTTGCCAAATCTTTATTTAGTTCAATTATTTCACCAATCAACTTGCGATTGCTGACTTTTACTACATCGTACATTTTGGCATTTTTTAATCCTTTAGCTACTACTACCGGTCCGGCAACTTTAGTTATTTTCGCTGTTTCCATTATTCTACCTCTTTTCTAAATAATATATCTGTTCCTATAGCTTTTTCAATATTATTTCTTAATATCTTTAATCCCAAATAATTCTTTTCCGATTTACTGGGTATTATGGTTATGCTTGTAAAAGATGTTTTTTGTAGTATTTCTATTTCTTCAATTATGTGACAGCCTATTTCTTCGGTTATAAATATCACCGCATATTCTTCTTTTACTAATTTATTTAATATTTCTACAGATTCTTCCTTTTTCTTTACGGGAAATATAGAAACACCCAACAGTTTAAAACCAATTATCGTTTCTCTATTTCCCATTAAAGCAATTTTATACATAAGTATCACGTACTCTTTCTTTAATTTTATCAGGAGTTAATTTATTTAACTTGCCTGATAATATTATTCTAATATTTTTTATGTCGTTCTCTTTTGCGGTAATGAATCCTACTAACGGTTCAATCCCAAAGGTAACGTATTTTCCTATCTTTGAAAAATTTAGGATAAAATTATCTCTTAATTTTTCCAATTCCATTAAGGAATTATTCTTTTGAAAATAATTTATGCCCAGTTCTATTGTATCTTTATAATCGGTATATACAAGTTTTTCACACCAGGTAGATAAAGGAGAATCATATATTTCTATTAAGTTTTCCGTTTTAAAATCACCTTCGGGAATCAAGAACTCTTTGGTAAAAGCTTTTTTCTCCCCTCTTATCTTTGCTCTGACGCAATTAATTATATTATTAAGATCTATGTTTATTTTAATAAATCTTTTTAAAAAAAGTTCTTCTACTTCAATTATTTCTACTTCTCTAATTTTATTGAATATCATTATGTATCTTTCTTTATCTAAAACAAAATCTATAATCTCGGGGTCTTTAAATTTACTATACTCGGAAAATGTTTTTTTAATTAGAAACTCAAAAGAATCGGGAATATCTTCATATTTTTCGTCTTTAATCGCTGAATTGAGTTTTTCTACATCTATAGTACTAATTGGTGAAATCAATTCATTAGAAAATTCTTTTTTTAGATATTTCGATTTTATAAGTATCTTGATATTATGAAAATCATACTTGGAAGCAAAGGTAAAATAAAGAAAATTAAAAGTAGAAACTAAAGAGATGCTTTTTATTATGTCATAAGTATGTAATAATTCTTGATTTAATGAAACCTCAAAATTTGAAGGATTATTTAAATCAAAAGAATAATCATTTAAATCACTTTCTGTCAATATTTTTAAGGCAGAAGTGATATCACTTGATTTTATCATTCTATCTAATATTTCATTATTTAATAATTCTTTTTCTAACTTCTTTATTCTTCCATTAGCAAAAGCATATTCTTCTTGATTGTTAGTATCTGCGGTAAAGTGTTTAAACATAAA
>CAZXYB010000123.1:0-4039 GCA_964644855.1 uncultured Atribacterota bacterium
ATTTATGGGAGTGTTTTTGGCTCTGAGAAAATAATAGCACCACTCATCATCAGGCCTATGGCAAATATTAATTATATCTTGATAACTGGAGTAGTTTTTGGTATATTGCTTATCTTAAGTGCTTATATATATAACATAATAAATTCCGGAATCGAAAAAAACGTAGAACGGGGGCTTTTTAGTAGAAACGGAGTAGCAGGACTTATTTTTTATCTAATATTACTGTATACGATTTTCCGGGTCCTTGTTACTCATTCCAGTATATCCCCAGCATTTATTTATATTATGATTAGCCTTCTTCTTTTGATGGTATTTAAACAACCTTTAGCTAACAAACTAATCCATGCCGATAAGCTTTACCAAAAATCTCCGGCTAATTACTATATAGAAGAGGGTTTTGGGGTAATAGAAACTCTGCTTTCCATAATTTCTAACACTTTATCTTTCATAAGAGTAGGAGCTTTTGCTTTGAACCATGTGGGACTTTATATAGCCTTTGCCACCATGGCAAGGATGATGACTACCTCATGGGGTTCTCTGGCGATATTGGTGTTGGGGAATATAATAATTATTGGTTTGGAAGGTCTTATAGTTTTTATTCAGGCTTTAAGGTTGGAATATTACGAGCTTTTTACGAAATACTTTCGGGGAGATGGCATAGAATATGTCCCGGCAAAAATAGAAGTTATATCATCTGCAGGTAAGGGAATAAGTTTATTTCACAAGAAAAGTATTTTTTGTAATATCGGAAATATATATCTTTACAACATTATAAATTTGAAATGGGGGTCTTAAGAATGTATTATGCGGTAGTGTTTATTGCCATGGCTGTGTCAGGATTGACTGTGGCAGCAGGGTTCTATCTTTATTTAAAGAAAAACGAAGTTAATGCAAAAAGGATTAAAAGGTTAGTAAAAGCCAGTGTATCGATTTATGGAGTAATGGTGGCAGCGTTCCTGTTTTTCCTTGTGCAGCAGGGCATTACCTATGCTGCGTCTCCAACAGATTCATCATCAGCGGGGATGGGATTTATAGCAGCAGCAATTTCCACGGGACTTGCTACCATCGGCGCTGGCTATGCTGTGGGCGCCGTAGGCTCTTCAGCTTTAGGAGCTGTTTCTGAAGATCCAAATATTTTGGGTAAAACCCTTATATATGTAGGTCTGGCTGAAGGTATTGCTATATATGGTTTGATTATTTCAATAATAATATTGAGTAAAATATAAAAGGATTTGTATGAAGATATTTTTGTTAAGTGACAATACTCATACCCTGACTGGCATGAGGTTATCTGGTGTAGAAGGAGCCGTAATCCATGAAAGGGAAGAAATATTAAAAGAATTGGCAAAGGTAAAGAAAAGACGGGATATAGGAATTCTAATTATAACAGAATTATTATCGGAAAGAGTACAGTTGGAACTAAATGAAATGAAGCTTTCCCATGGTCTTCCTATAATAGTTGAGATTCCCGATAGACACGGTACAAGACGACCTCCTGATTTTTTAACTAAATATATAAAAGAATCCATCGGACTTAAAATTTGAGGTGATAGAATATAATGCCCAATAGTATAGAAGATAAAATTTCCCTTTTTACCAAGGTAATTGTAGAGAGAATAGAACTTGACTTTCAGCAAAAGAAAGAAAAGCTAGTGAAATATTACGAAAGCCAGCGATCTACTATTATAAAGGATAATGAAAAAAGAAAGAAGGAAGCAATAGAAAGTGCCACAAAAGATGCTGTAACTAAAAAGCAGCAGATGATTTTAAGGTCCCGGTCTGCTATACACCTGGAAGTATTAAGAAAGAAGCAAGAATTTATTGAAAGCATTATGGAGGAAGTTAAGAAGAAAACTAAAACTTTTACCAGTACGGCAGAGTATATAGAATTTTTAAAGGAAGCTATAAAACAAGTATTATCCAGGTTTTCTGACGACCAATTCGTGAACTTTAGTTTCAGCAGTGATGACATTAAAAACAACCAAAAAGTTATTTTAAGTACCATAAGATCCTTCCGAGATGAGGATACCTATAAAATTGAAGCTAACAACAGCCTGATGGGGGGAGTTTTTGTTAAAAGCGGTGATGGTCGATTGGAGATAGATTTTACTGTAAATAATATTATGGAAGATAGCAAGAAGCTGATTGGAGAATATCTGTCTTCATGGTTGAATGAGGTAATAAAATGACGAGACAAGCAAATGTAATATACGTTAATGGTCCTGTAGTAAAAGCTAATCATATGGAAGATTTTATGGTTCGAGAAATGGTGATGGTGGGCGAAAAAAAACTCATAGGAGAAATTATTTCTTTAGAAAAAGGCCTGGGTACCATTCAAGTATACGAAGAAACCTCCGGTCTCAGAATAGGAGAGAAAGTAGAGGGTACCGAAAGACCTCTTTCTTTAAAACTTGGGCCGGGAATCATTGGCAATATTTTTGATGGTATTGAGAGGCCCCTTTCCAAAATATATGAGAAGGGATTTAAATTTATTCCCGAGGGTATGGGCCTCATATCTATAGACGAGAGAAAATCCTGGGATGTGGAGATTATGGTGAAACCGGGAGATATTTTAAAACCTGGTAAGATTTTCGCGAATGTCCAGGAAACATCCATGGTATTACACAAAGTTATGGTTCCTCCAGGGATAAAGGGCAAAGTAGTTAGTGCAGTGAAGAGTGGTTCCTACACTATTTCCGATACATTGGTTGTCTTAAACGAAGATGGTAAAAAGTATGAGCTTAAAATGTACCAGGAATGGCCTATAAGGCAACCACGACCCGTAGCTCAGAGGATGCCTATAGAGAAATTATTGTTAACCGGGCAGAGAGTTATTGACACTTTCTTTCCTTTGGCTAAAGGTGGTACTGCTGGTATCCCCGGAGGGTTTGGTACTGGAAAGACCATCACCCAACATCAGTTAGCCAAGTGGAGCGATGCTGATATTATCGTGTATATCGGTTGTGGTGAACGCGGAAATGAAATGACCGAAGTGCTGGAAGATTTTCCTAAACTTAAAGATCCGAATACAGATAATCCCTTAATGGACCGAACAGTATTGATAGCTAATACTTCTAATATGCCGGTAGCAGCTCGGGAAGCTTCCATATATACCGGAATTACTATAGCCGAATATTTCAGAGATATGGGATACAACGTGGCGGTTATGGCTGACTCTACTTCCAGGTGGGCCGAAGCCTTAAGGGAAATTGCCGGTAGACTTGAGGAAATGCCTGCTGAAGAAGGCTATCCTGCATATCTTGCGTCAAGATTAGCAGAATTTTACGAAAGAGCGGGATATTTCAAAAATCTTAACGGGACAGAAGGATCTATTACTGTGATAGGAGCAGTTTCTCCGGCAGGGGGGGACTTTTCAGAACCAGTTACCCAGTCTACCAAGAGGATCGTGGGAGCTTTTCTAGCACTAGACCGGGATCTGGCTCATGCCAGACATTTTCCTTCTATAAATTGGCTTTCCTCTTACAGTGGTTATATTCCTATGCTGAGAGATTGGTTTAAAGAAAATGTAGCACCAGACATGATAAAGCTCAGGTCTAAAATGATGAAGGTTCTTCAGGAAGAAAGCAAACTAATGGACATTGTAAAATTAGTAGGTGAAGACGTATTACCTGATGACCAGAGAGTTATACTGGAGATAGCCAGGATCATAAAGATTGGGTATCTCCAGCAAAACGCCTATCATCCGCAGGACTTCTATACGGATCTTTCGCGTCAGCATAGTATGCTCAAGGTTATTAACGAGCTTTACGATAGGGCATATTCCTGTGTAAAAAAAGGCATACCCCTTTCCAAAGTTAAAAACGAGAAACTTTTTTCCGATATAATAATGATGAAATATAATGCCGCTGAGGCAAAATCCAAACTCTTCCCGGAACTTATCAATAGGATAGACCATTACTATGATAGTGTGGAGAGTATGTATAAAGAAGGTAGAATAAATGAAAGTTAAATATCTAAAGATAGATAAAGCCGAAGGCCCTCTTTTAGTAATGGACGAAGTCAAGGATGCGGTATATGA
>CAZXYB010000124.1:0-1464 GCA_964644855.1 uncultured Atribacterota bacterium
TCTACGTTTACTTATTTCGGGCAGACACAAGGTCTGCCCCTACCACTAACGACTATTCACTATTCACTAACGACTATTTTTATACTTGGCTTTTAATTTTTCCAGCCTTTGCTTAATCTCTTTTTCAAATCCCCTATCAGTGGGAAAATAATATTTTCTTCCTTTTAATTCTTTGGGGAGATGTTCCTGAATAATATATCCATCCTTAAAATTATGGGCATATTTATAACCTTTCCCATAATCTAAATTTTTCATTAGAGTAGTGGGGGCATTACGGATAACCAGAGGAACTGGCAATGGTCCCCATCTTTTAATATCTTCCTGAGCGAGCTGATAACCTTTGTAGAGGGCGTTACTCTTGGGGGCACAGGCTAAATAGGTAGCGGTCTGAGCTAAAGCTAAATTCCCTTCGGGCATTCCTAAAAAATGTACTGCCTGCATAGCTGCCACTGCTACCTGTAAGGCCTGGGGGTCAGCATTTCCTATATCTTCTGAGGCAAATCTCACCAGACGCCGGGCAACATAGAGGGGATTTTCTCCGGCTTCCAACATACGGGCTACCCAGTAAATAGCAGCATCGGGATCTGAATCGCGCATGCTCTTATGTAGGGCAGAGATAATATTGTAATGTTCTTCCCCGGTCTTATCATAACGTAGGCATCTTTTTTGAACAACCTCTTCGATAATTTTTACAGTTATATCTCTAACCCCCTGTGTATCTAGCTTGGTAGTTATTACCGCAAATTCTAAAATATTCAAAGCTATACGAGCATCTCCATAGGCAAGTTCAATAATAAAATCCAAAACTTTTGGTTCTAATTTTACCTTATATTTTCCCAGACCTTTTTCTTTGTCCGACAAGGCCTTTTCCAAAATATTTTTCAAGTCTTCCGGGGATAATGGTTCTAATATATAAACAGTAGACCTCGATAAAAGGGGGGAAATAACCTCAAAGGAAGGATTTTCGGTGGTAGCCCCAATTAAGACTATAGTTCCATCTTCTACATAGGGTAAAAAAGCATCCTGCTGGGCTTTATTAAATCTATGAATTTCGTCCACAAATAGAATGGTATTTTGATTGTAATATCTTCTTTTATCCTGGGCTTCTTTGATAATTTTCCTCAAAGCAGGCACACCTGAAATTGCCGCACTAAAAGGAACAAAATGAGTCTTGGTTATTTTAGCGATAATTCTGGCTAAGGTTGTTTTTCCGGAACCGGGTGGACCCCAGAGGATAATTGATTGCAGCTCATCTTCCTCAATAGCTTTGCGCAAAGGTTTTCCCGGGCCAATAATCTTTTCCTGTCCTAAGAAATCTTCTAATTTTTCCGGCCTAATCCTATCGGCAAGAGGAGCACTGCTTAATTTATTTTTTTTAAAATTATCAAAAAGTTCCATTAAAAATTACCTTAATCATATTTTGTTTAATTTTAACATCTTTCCGAATATTTTAGAAATCCTTTT
>CAZXYB010000124.1:1564-4008 GCA_964644855.1 uncultured Atribacterota bacterium
AACTCGTCTTTTAAGATGCCCATTAAAATTACATCATAATATTTTCCGCCATAAAATTGACCTTTTCTTAATCTTCCCTCTTCTTTAAATCCACATTTCTCATAACAACGTACGCCTCTCTGATTATAATCAAAGACTCGAAGATATACTTTATATAAATTCATCTGATTAAAAGCATGGTTAAGCAGAATTTTTGTGGCATCTGTACCATAGCCCTTACCCCAATATTCTTTATTGCCGATTACGATTCCCAGTTCTGCATTTCTATTCTTCCAATCAATATTATGTAAACTAATCTGACCTATGTAATCCCCCTCTTTGGTTTCCATAACAAGATTTTTCTCTGTATCATTATAGCTCATTGCTCTTTCTAAAAATTTTTCCTCTTCCGCCCGCGAAACCGGATAGAGAAAGGCAGCTAAATATTTAGTAACCTCCCGATCATTTACCCATTTCATTATATCTTCCAGATCTTTTCTCTCCACAGCCCTTAAATTAACCAATTTACCCTTTAACATATTCCCCTCTTTCCAAGAGGTAAACTTTTGTGCCAGGCACGAAAGTTTACCTTTCTAAAAAATAATAAATTATTTTTCCTATTATAGCAGGAATTTTAAATTATTTGTAGAAAGTATAAGAAGGAGGTATATTAAATGGTTAATAAATTAAAGGTTGCTTGCCTTCAAATAAGTGCGAGAGAGTATGAAGATAGATACGAAAATAAAGAAAATATATTAAGAATGATTGATAAGGCAGCAGATTCACGGCCTCAATTAATAGTCTTACCGGAATGTGTTTACCCGGCTTATTATATTTCTCCACTAATCGTAAAAAATCCCTTAGAATTCCAGAAATCGACCCTTGAACTAATTAATGAAGTTAAAGAAAAGGCTAAACTATATAAATGCTACATAGCTTTGGGGATAGTGGAAACTGACCTAATCGAAAATATTTTTTACAACTCTGCTTTACTTATCAATCCGGAAGGTCGGGAGATAAGCCGCTTCCGAAAATCTTACCTGTGGCATTTTGATTCTCGCTGGTTCTGCGCCGGCGAACAATACCCGGTAGCTGAAACCGAATTCGGAAAGGTAGGTATGTTTATCTGTGCTGATGGGCGACTCCCTGAAATAGTCCGTTGTTTGAGCTTACAGGGAGCGGATATTTTGCTTGACCTTACCAACTGGGTGACTTCAGGATTTGAGAAAGAGACTCTCACTAACCCTCAGGTAGAATATATGATCCCAACACGTGCCCTGGAAAACCGAGTATGGATAATTGCCGCTAATAAAGTGGGAATGGAGGCAAAGAGTATATTGTATTGTGGAAAAAGCGCTGTCTTTACACCTGATGGCCAGATAGCCAAAATTGCTTCTTCTTTCCAGGAAGAAATTCTCTTTTATGAAATCCCTCTTGAGAAACCTATGGATAAATTAATTGACCATCAAATAAATATAATCGATGACCGCAGACCAGAACTTTATTCCGAGCTTGTTCGACCTACCGATACTTTGCCCATCCATTCTATTATGAAAAAAAAAGCTAATCTCAAAAATCCGAATCCACTAACCGCAGTAGTGCAAGTAGAATTTGAAGATAATTTTAAAAGATATCTTCAAAAGATAGAATTCTTCATAAATAATTTATTGGAACAGGAAACTAACATTATTATCTTCCCCGAATGTGATTTTATCTTCCCTGAAAGTGGAGATGAGGTTATCAATAAAGTCAAACAAATAACTAAAAACAGGAAAGTTCTCTGTGCTATTACCTTAATTGAAAAAGCGGGTGAGTCTTATTATAAAACTACCTTTCTTATAGAATCGGGTAAACTTAGGGGAAAATACCGAAAGACTCATTTAGAAAAAGAAGAAAAAAAACTTTTTTCTCCTGGAGATTTAGGCCTTCCGGTATTTAAAACTTCTTACGGTTACATAGGAATAATGATAGGTTATGAAGGAATCTTCCCTGAAATAGCTCGTACCCTAACCCTTAAAGGGGCTGATATAATTCTCTGGCCAAGTAAATTTAGCAATGATAGACAGATAAATATCTGCCGTAGCAGAGGGGCAGAAAACAAAATATTTGTAGCCTGTTCTAATTCCATTTGCCATCAAGGCACTGGTCACAGTCTGATAACTTCTCCTTCAGGACAAATATTAACCTCTTGTTTGGGAAAAACCGAGCAAGCCAGCCTATCTGCGCTCTGTCTCCAACTTTCTCGAAATAAAGACATTGTCCCCCATACCAACACTATCTTGAATAGAAAACCAGAAACTTATAAAATTTTATTAAACAATATTCATGCAAAGGAAAAATAAAAATTGAAAGCAGAACTTATAGTTAATTTAACTGCCGGTGGCGGGAAACCTAAACGCCAACTTGAATTTATTTTAAAATTTTTAAAAGAAAACAAATTAATATTTACCACCAGTTATACCAAT
>CAZXYB010000125.1:0-4005 GCA_964644855.1 uncultured Atribacterota bacterium
AATCCGGACTCTCACCGGAAAGACCTGCCAAGCTTTCTTGGCGCACACTCATTACATATTACTTATCAGTGTATTCTCTACGCTCTACGCTAAACGCTCCACGCTATTCTTCGCTATATACCATATACGATATACGATATACGATATACGAATTTATTCTTTTGATTTTAATTGAGGGAAGAGGATAACTTCTTTAATTGAATCAGAGTTAGTAAGCAACATAATTAATCTATCAATACCTATACCCAAACCACCAGTAGGAGGCATACCATATTCTAAGGCTTCAATATAATCTTCATCCATGAAATGACTTTCCATGTCTCCTGCTTTTCTTTTGGCAACCTGTTCTTCAAACCGGCGTTTCTGTTCTGCCGGGTCATTTAATTCAGTAAAGGCATTAGCTAATTCCATTGAATTGACAAACAGTTCGAAACGCTCCACTAATTCCGGATTATCTTTTTTTTGTTTTGATAAAGGGGAAATTTCGAGAGGATAATCGTAAATAAAAGTTGGCTGAATTAAAATTGGCTCTACATATTTTTCGAAAAGCTCGTTGGTAATTTCACCTCTGTTTATTTTTCCCTTTTTATTTAAACCATGTTTCTTAATAATTTTATCAAAGTCCTTTTCGGGTATTTTTTTCATATCAATACCACTCGCCTCTTCAATAGCTTTATACATGCTTATTCTTTTCCAGGGAGGGGTAAAATTAATTTTGTTGCCCTGATATTCAATTTCTAAACTGCCTAAAACATTTTTAATTACATATGTTACTAATTTCTCAGTAATTGTCATCATGCTATGGTAGTCACCATAGGCTTCATACAGTTCCAACATGGTAAATTCAGGATTATGTTTGGTAGAAATACCTTCGTTTCTAAAATCGCAACCTAACTCATAAACTTTTTCTAAGCCCCCAACTATTAAACGTTTCAAATATAATTCTGTGGCAATTCTTAAATATAAATCCCTATGTAAAGTATTATGATGAGTAATAAAGGGTCGCGCGGTAGCTCCGCCGGGAATAGGTTGCATTATAGGAGTTTGAACTTCTAGAAAACCCCTATTATCTAAAAAATTTCTTATAGATTGTACTACCTTACTCCTTTTAATAAAAATTTCTCTAACTGAGGGATTCACTATCAGATCTAAATATCTTTTTCTATATCTTATTTCCACATCTTTAAGCCCGTGCCATTTTTCAGGTAGACTACGCACAGATTTACATAGAAGAGTAAATTCTTCAACAAACACAGTAACTTCGCCAGTTCTAGTTCTAAAAATCAGACCTGAAACTCCCAAAATATCCCCGACACCAATTTTACTAAAAAGTTTGAAAGCATTCTCCCCAATTTTATTTGATTTTACATAAATCTGGATTCTTCCACTTATGTCTTCAATATTAGCAAATATAGCCTTCCCATGCGTTCTTAAAGCCATTAACCTACCGGCTATGCTTGCTTTTTCTTCACCACATTCACCAATCTGAAAATCTTTATTTTTTTCTATTAAATCTTTTATTTCATAAGTCCTGTTGAAACTATGCCCAAAAGGATCAATGCCTTCTCTTTTTAATTCTTCTATTTCTTCCCACTTATTAGATATAATTTCCGTTGTACTCTTTTTTATTTCCACCTGATCCACCTCTTTTTACTCCTATTACTGAATATTATTATACTAAAAATTAATAATATAGTACAAAATTATTATAATTTTGCTGTCTGATAAATCTTTTAGGGTAATTTAAATTTCGGTTATAATTATAATTATTTTATTTTGCTAAAAGGTTTAGAAATAAATAATGAACAAAGTATCGTTGTGTTTTAATTTTTTTAATAACTTTGTTCATTATTGTTACGATTAATTACTATTTAGATTTCTAAATCAATGCATAAACTATTCGATATTTATAATTTTGTATTTAATATGCCCTGCCGGGACCCTAACTTCTACTAAATCATCTTTCTTTTTACCCAAAAGAGCCCTTCCGATAGGAGAAGAAATAGATATCTTCCCACAATCCGGTTCAGATTCCACATAATCTAAAATAGTATATTTAAACTCTTTTTTACTTTTCATATCTTTAACTAACACTTCTGACCCCAGTAATACGCAATCTGGATTTTCTTCTTTATCTATCAATTCATAATTTTCAATAATTTTTTCCAAAGCCAAAATTCTTCCTTCTACAAAAGACTGCTCATTTTTCACGTCGCTATATTCTGCATTCTCAGCGATTTCACCAAAAGCTACCGCATTTCTAATTTTTTCAGCAATCTCTTTTCTTTTTACTCCTTTAAGATAATAAAGCTCTTCTTGAACCTTTTTCAAGCCTTCTTCGGTTAACATTACCTTCCCGTTAAGTGTCATAAATATCTCTCCTCATTATAAAAAATTGTTACATTAAAATACTAAATAACAAATACCTTCCTTAAAAATCAAATATAAGCACTATTAATTCTTCTGATAGCTAATAGTGCTTATATTTATAATAATCTTTATTAGAGATTATAAGATATCTATATTTTATTGTCAAATAAATTCGCTATATCATATTCGTATTGCGTATCGCGTGAAGAAAAAAAACGAAAAAAGATTGGGAAAACAAAGATAGTAACTATTTTTTCCTTTCTTTAAGTGCTTCACTAAAGTTTAGACTTAATATGATATTATTATATTGTTTATTAGATTAAACCTAATTTTTTTCCAGCTCTTTTAAAAATATCCAGAGCTTCATCAATATCTTCAGAAGTATGCGTTGTTAAAACATGGGCTCTTAGTCTGTTAGTCCCTTTAGGAATTGCCGGAAAAAGAATAGGACAGATAAATATCCCTTCATCATTAACCATTTTGCATAATTCCAAAGTATCTTCTTCGTCCCCCACTATAAGAGGAACGATAGCAGTAATACTACCCCCTGTATTATAACCCATAGAATCTATTCCTTTTTTAAATCTTTTTATATTTTTTTGTAAATTTTCTACACGTTCCGGCTCATCTTCAATAACCTCTAAAGAAGCTTTAGCAACAGCTGCTACTACCGGAGGAAGGGGAGCGGAAAAGATAAAAGGCCTTGAATTATGTTTTAAATAATCAATCATATCTTTATTTCCAGCTATATATCCTCCTACGGAGGGAATAGTTTTACTCAAAGTTCCCATATGGATATCTACCGCATTTTTTAATCCAAAATATTCCTCTATACCATGGCCGGTTTTACCTAAAACTCCGATAGAATGAGCTTCGTCTACCATTACTTTAGCATTATATTTTTTGGCTAAACGTGATATTTCCGGTAAATTAGCTACATCCCCTTCCATACTATATACTCCATCTACTACAATTAACTTGTTAATATAATCTTCTGAATTAATTAAAATATTCTCTAAACTTTGCATATCGTTATGTAAAAAGGTTTTATATCTTGCTCCGGAAAGTATGCATCCATCAATAATACTGGCATGATCTATTTTATCTATTATAACTAAATCTCCTCTTTGATAGAGAGAAGTAATGGCCGCCAAATTAGTAACATACCCACTTGTATAAGTAATTGCATCTTCTGCTTTCTTGAATTCGGCAATTTTTGCCTCCAATTCCTCATGTATTTTAGTAGTGCCCGACAACAGTCTAACGCCAGATGTTCCTGTTCCATATTTTTCAATAGCTTTATTAGCAGCTTCTTTTAATTTAGGATGATCAATTAATCCTAAATAATTATAAGAAGCAAGCATTATTTTTTCTTTTTGATCTACAAATACCCTTGGTTTTGATGCTTCTTCAACAGTTTTCAAATAAAAAAAGGTGCCGCTCTTTTTCATTTTATCTACTCTCTGTTTAAGTTCATTTATTCTATCTTCTAATAAAATCGTCATTTTTATTTCTCCTTTTTTATTAATTTTTTAGTTTAATTTTTCTATTCTTGGCTTGAATCCATTTTTTTCTATTATTTTCAGGTAGTCATCCGGGGATAATTCATCCGGAGATTTTCCTGAAACAGCAGCC
>CAZXYB010000126.1:0-4003 GCA_964644855.1 uncultured Atribacterota bacterium
TTATTTAAAAAATACTTGTGCTAATTTCCACCATTTCTCATCAATTATTTTAAGTTTATTTACCGCTTCCTCTAAGGGTACTCCAACAATTTCATTACCTTTAAGGGCAGCCATATAACCAAATTTTTCTTGAGAAATTAAATCTACTGCGGTAATTCCACATCTAAGACCTAAAATACGGTCAAAAACTGTAGGTATTCCTCCTCTTTGCATATGTCCAATTACGGCATGTCTTACTTCGAGCCCTGTTCTTTCACAAATCAATTTACTTAATTGATTACCTATTCCTCTCTCCCTTAAAATCATGTGGCCGAATTGATCTAACTCTTCTTTTTCTTCGTCTCTTCCTGGAAGGATAACTCCTTCAGAAGTTACAACAAGAGCATACTTTTTTCTAGCATAAACTCGCTGTAGTTGTTTACACATTTCATCTATGTCTGTTTTATATTCCGGAATTAAAGTCCAGTCAGCCCCAGAGGCAATTCCGGTATAGAGAGCAACCCAACCAGCGTGTCTTCCCATTACTTCTAAAATCATAACACGATGATGAGAACGCCCGGTATCTTCTAAAGATCTCATAGCCTCTACCGCTCTAGTTACTGAGCTGTCAAACCCAAAAGTAAAATCAGTACCAGATAGATCATTATCCATTGTTTTAGGGGCAGCAACTACATTAATTTTTTCCTCTTTAAATAATCGATTAGCTACTCCTAAAGTGTCTTCACCCCCCATAGCTATAATAGCATCTAATCCATAATTTTTAATGGTCCTTAAAACATTTTTTACTCCATCTTTTATTTTATAAGGATTTGTCCGAGATGAACCTAAAAAAGTACCCGCTTTGTCTACTAATTCTTCTGCATCACCAAGAGTAATAGGGGAAATTAGACCTTCAACTAAACCTTTCCACCCATCACGAATACCGAATGTTTCGTAACCAAAATCTCCGGCTCTGTAGACTATCCCTCTGATGGCCTGATTTAGTCCACAACAATCTCCTCCACCGGTTAAAATTCCAATTCTTTTTATCATTATTATTGGACCTTTCCACTAGAACCAAAGACTCTCATTCTATCACGAATAATCTCTTTAGCTGCTTCTCTTGCTGGTCCTAATATTTTACGGGGGTCTATTTCTTGAGGATTTTTCTTTATTATTTCTCCTATTTTTTCTGTAAATTTCATCCGTATACGAGTATCTATATTAATCTTACATATTCCGGCAGCAATACCTTTTTTTACTTCTTCATCATTAGCACCAGAGGCACCATGTAATACCAAAGGAAGATCGGTTAATTCCCTTATTTTTTCGATTCGCGGAATATCTAATTTTGCGAAAGGGGTACGACATCCGTGAATTGTTCCTACTGCAGCAGCAAGAGAATCTATTCCAGTTAATTCAGCAAATTTTACTGCTTCCTCGGGAACAGCCATACTCTCTTTTACTTTTTCCAAGGCAACACCTGGTTCATCACTTTCACCCATTTTCCCAATCTGTCCCAATTCTGCTTCTACCGGAATATCACAGGCATGAGCCATTTCCACTACTTTTTTAGTCATCTCTACATTTTCATCGAAGGGTAATTTCGAACCATCAACCATTAAAGAAGTAAATCCTGCTCTTAAGCACTTTATATTCTGATAATAGTCTGTTCCGTGATCTAAATGCAGAGCTACTGGTACTGTGGCTTTTTCAGCCATAACTTTTACTATTGCCACAATCATATCTAATCCGGCGTATTTTATTGCTCCCTGGGAGGCTTGTAATATTACCGGTGATTTTTCCTCTTCGGCAGTTTCTATTATTGCTTGAATAATCTCCATATTATTAGCGTTAAAAGCGCCAACCCCATACCTTTCTTTCTGGGCTTTTTTTAACATTTCTTTGGTTGTTACTAATGGCATTTTCTTTCTCCTTTTATTTTTTTATTTTATCTATAATTAACTAATTATAGATATTGTTTTATTACTTAATTTTATTCGATAATTTTTAAATTTTAATTATTATAGCTTTTTTAATTTTTCTTTTCAAGGGAATTATTCGTATCGCGTGATGCGTATCGCGTATTGCGTGAAGAAGGAGAACAATAATAGAGAAAAAGATGGTAGGAAAACAAAAGCAATAAATATTCTTTTCTACTTTTTTCTCTTTCTTGACTCGATACTCGATACTATATACTCAATACTATTTAATAAATTTGAAAATAGTTTGAATTAATGATATAGTTTTAGTAACAAAAAATAATCAAAGGAGGAAATTATCATGCCAGATTATGATGAAGAAAAAGAGAAGATTATTAATCTTGCAGAAAAAATACCGAAATTAAAATTTGGCAAAATATCATTCGGTATTATCTTAATATTAGTGATTGCTCTCTATCTTGCCAGTGGAATTTTCATAGTTGCCCCTGAAGAACAAGGAGTAGTTAGAAGATTTGGTAAATTCGTTCGGATAGAAAGTCCGGGACTTAATTATCATCTACCTTATCCTATAGAAACAGTGGTTACTCCAGCAGTTACTCGAGTAAAAAGAGTGGAAATAGGATTTCGCACTATTGCGGTTGGTCAGCCTACTCGTTATCGACAGATTCCTGCAGAAGCATTAATGTTAACCGGGGATGAAAATATTGTTAGTGCAGAAGCAATCGTCCAATATAAAATAAAAGACCCGGTTAGTTATCTTTTTAATATTATTTTACCTGAAGAGACAGTAAGAAACGCCGCAGAAGCTGCCCTGAGGCAGGTAATTGGAGAAAGAGAAATTGATGAGGCCCTTACTATAGGAAAATATGAAATTCAGGAGGAAACAAAAAAATTACTGCAAACACTTTTAGATTCTTATAAGGCAGGAATTCTTATAGTTGCAGTTCAATTACAAGATGTTAATCCTCCCAAGGAAGTACAAGATGCCTTTAAAGATGTAGCCAGTGCCAAAGAAGATAAGAGCAAATATATAAATCAAGCACAAGGATATAAAAACGATCTAATTCCAAAAGCTCGCGGAGAAGCAGTAAAAATGACCAAAGAAGCTGAAGGCTATAAGATTGAGAGAATAAAAAAAGCAGAGGGTGATGTAGCAAAATTCAATAACATTTTAACCGAATATAAAAAAGGTGAATCTATAACTCAAGCCCGCCTTTATCTGGAGGCTATGGAAGAAATTTTACCGAATATGAACAAAATAATAGTCGGCTTAGATGAAAATCAACCTTTAATAAATCTATTACCCTTAGGTGATGCAAGTATCCTAAATGCTCCTTCCAAGGAGGTGACCAAATAATGAAAAAAGGAACACTTTTAATAGTGCTTATTGTAGTAATCTTATTCTTGGCTAACTTAAGTTTGTTTATTGTTGATGAAACTAAACAAGCAATCGTTTTACAATTTGGCAATCCGATAAAAACGATTAGTGAGCCTGGTTTAAGTTGGAAAATTCCCTTCATCCAAAATGTAGTATTTTTTGAAGACCGACTGCTGGTTTACGATGCTGCCCCGACCGAAATCATCACTAAAGACAAAAAGACTCTAATTGTAGATAATTATGCTCGTTGGAAAATTTTTGATCCTTTAATGTTCTTACAAACTGTTCATGATTTGAATGGTGCCCAAGTAAGATTGGATGATATCATTTATTCCGAATTGAGAGTTGACTTGGGCTTGTTTGATATGAGTGAAATAGTCTCGGAAAGAAGAGAAGGTATTATGAAAAGAGTCACCGAGATAAGTAATGAAAAGGCCAATACCTATGGAATAGAAATTGTAGATGTAAGGATTAAACGGGTAGACTTAGCACCAGAAAATGAAAAATATATCTTTGATAGAATGAAAGCTGAACGAGAACGAATCGCTATGCAATATCGAGCAGAAGGTCAAGAAGAATCCGCCAAAATTATTGCAGAAACCGAAAGGGAGAAAACAGTTATTTTAGCGGAAGCTTATAAAACTGTTCAAACTTTAAAAGGTGAAGGAGAGGCAGAGTCAATCAGAATCTATGCTGAGAGTTT
>CAZXYB010000127.1:0-3969 GCA_964644855.1 uncultured Atribacterota bacterium
ATTAAACTGAGCATAGTAATCCTTCGGTCTTTCTAGTCGTAGTGCTTCATAAAAAAGCGGCTCTAAAAATTTATTAAAGTAATTCCTATTTTCTTTTTTGGCAATATCAAAAAGGTTCCGTAAAAACTTTTTATCTCCTTCACCCCAATCTTTCCCCCTTGGTACGCCAAACCAACCCTTCTTTTGAAGAAAATATAAAAATACGATTTGTCCTAAAAGTTTTTTGGAAAAATCAATAACATTAACTTCTTTTTCTTGAAACTCTTGTCTGATCTCTTCATCTTGCTTTACTATTTCATCAAGAGAATCTTTAATTTGCAAGAAAAGATTACGATATTTTTCAAAAAATTCCTTAGTAACTTTTTCTATATTAAATGCTTTTTCTATTTCATTTAGTTTTAAGTTATGAATATCATTTATTAAAATATCTACAAAACAACTTTGGGCGGTATGGCTGCTTTCGTTTTTACCTACTAAAAAAGAATATCTGCGGGCAGGGGTAAATTCTTCCTTTACCTTAACATCACCCTTTGGTGTTTTTTCAAATTTATATTCCATCTTTACAAAAGAAAAACGCCAATCTTCTTCCCGGGGAGATACAAAAGCAACAAGACCAGCATCTTTTTCATCACGTTCTTTTAAATAGCGGGCTACAAAATTACGCTGAGCAGTACGTGCACGGTCAATTGTAGTTTCTCTTTTTAGATGGACAATAAGAATGTCAATCTTTTTCCCTTCCGGGTCTGTGTAAGTTCCAATTCGTTCATAACTTTTAATATAATCTTTAAAGCTATCTGGTATATAGCACCCATGTAGGTGAAATGCTTTTGATTCATCATATTGGTTAAGTAAATTTTTAATAAAATAAACAAAATCTTTCTTATCAAATGAATTCTGAAAAGTATTTCTTATAAGTTTTTTTGCAGATTCCTTATTCATATATCATTCTCCAATCAAATATTCAGATAAAATGACTTCTCTGGGACCGGAAGTTTGAGCGGCACTTTCTGATAGATGCTCTTTTAAAAATTCTGGGGCAATATTTTTTTGTAATACTGCTAATATTCTCAAAGGATTTATAGTCTTTTTTAATTCATTATTCAATTCTTTGAGGAGTATTTTGGTAGTCTGTTTAGGTAATGAGCCTTCTCTAATTTTTTGCACTACTATTTTTAAGTAATCTTCTTGTTCTTCGGTAAATTTTCTGGTATCTTTTGAGATAGCCTTTAATATTTTTAAAACCTGGGTAGCTGAATCCCGGCCACCGGTTAATTTTATTTCCGGTTCTTCCTGGGTGGCAAATTCGAAGGCTTCTTTATTCTTCTCTAACAAGTTATAAAAGTTGGAACCTATCTTCTCTCGTTTAGTATCTTCTTTTACTTCTAATACTTTGGCAGCGGTTATGAAATCTAATTCCTGAGATTCTTGTTGTAAGGCAGCCATAAAAAATTTCTGGAGTTTTCCTTTACGGAAATAAGTTAAAAGGGTATTGGTTTTTTGCTCACACATTCTGGCAGTTCTCGCCTTTTTGGGTAAGGACTTAATTCTGGCAAATAAGTCCGGATTATCTTCCCGAATATCTTTAATTATTTTTAAATATTTTAAATCGCTTTCTTGTCCTTCATCCTCACCGATGATAGCTTCTTTGGAAGTTAAGCGGTTAAACAATTCGTGGGATTCTATTTCTTCATTTTCGGTAAGCAGTCGGGCATCATTTCCTAATAAAGTTATAAAGGCATGTATTTTGGCTGCCGCTGCTTCTTTTAATTTAATAAGATCATTGGATTGTTTGCTGGGGAAAAAATTAAAAGTATAAATTTTATCAAATTTAGTATCTACCCTGTTGATTCTTCCTGCTCTTTGCATCATACGGGTAGGATTCCAGGGGATATCATAATTGATGACTACATTAGATTTATGAAGGTTCACTCCTTCTGATAAAACCTCTGTTGAGATTAATATTCTAAAATCATCTCTGGGAGAGGGGGCTTTGGGATCAAAATTATCAATTACTTTTCTCCGGGTAGATTCACTTGAACCTCCAGTAAATTTTACTACTTTATATTTTTGTAATTTATCATATAGATAATCTGCGGTCTCTTTAGATTCAGTAAACACTATTAATTTATTTTTCTTTAGGATGGGATGAGAAGAAAGGATATCTAAAAATTGGAGTAATTTAGGGTCACGGTCTATAGTAGTCCACATTTTTTGAATTTCTCTCAAAGTCTTTAAATCTTCTTCTAAGAGCCCTCTATATTTTGGATCAAACTCTTTGGATGAATATTTTACAGCTTTATCTTCTTCAATTAATTTTTGAATTGCTTCATCATTATCATTTTCCAGGAATTCAAATATTTTATTAATATATTTTTTACTAACATATATATTTCCCTTATCAAATTCATCTATGAATTTTTCATAAGAATGGATAAATCGATTGATGCTTTGTCGGAAGGCATAAAAACTGCTCTCTAATCTTTTCACTAAAAGAATTTTCATAAATTTTCTCATATTATTTTGAGCCAATTTTTCCGGTTGGGTAATTTCTCCCCGGTAATAAAGAAGAGGTGTATAACGGCTATAATTAAAATCGAGGGCAATCATTTTGATAGTCTTAGTAAAAATCTTGTCCTCCTGGTCGTTTAGTTGATAATATACCGGTTTAGGTTTAGCAACTTCGGGAAACTTTAATTTTTGTTTTTCTAATTCTCGAGTAAAATATTTAATTACTTCGGTTCTGGTTCGGCGTACCATCAGATATTTTAAAACTTTTTCTCTAATCTCTCGGGAGTTTTCTTTTACAGTTCTAATATATTCCGGATAATCTCGTTTACGATCCAGATGCTTTAATCTCTTTTCTAAGTTAGAGAAAAATCTCTCTAAATTGGGAAGATTAGGAATCGTGCTCTTTTTGGATTTTTGAAATAATTTTAGTTGACTTAAGATATCTTTGGGATAATTATTGTAGGGAGTGGCGGTTACCAAGATAACTCTTTTGCCCCGGCAAATACGAGCGAGCATTTCGTAAGTAGTATTTGATTCATTTCGAAAACGATGGGCTTCATCAATAAAAACATTTTTATATTTAGTAACACCTCGTTTGAGCAATTTATCTAATTTACCCAAGGATTCAAAATCTGCCTGTTCTTTAAAACCAGAAAAAATATTGGGCCAGGAACCGGGACTGTCTTTATCTAAAAGCATGGGAGGGGCAATAACTAAGTGGCGGCCATCTAATTGCTGGGCTAAGAGGGCAGAGATATAAGTTTTACCCAGACCTACCACGTCAGAGAGAAAAACACCGCCGTACTCTTGAAGGATTTTTTTGGCATTTAAAACAGCCTGTTCCTGATATTCAAGTTTCATAAAATCCTTTGGCACATATTTGTAGAATATTTCTTCGGCTTGCTTGAGGTCATCCTGAAAGTATTCGTATAATAATTTTAAGTAAAGTTCATAAGGTGTAATATTATTGTTTAGCCAGGTTTTTGTTTGAATGGTCTCTTGATATTTATCTTTTAAATCTACAGCGTCTTCCCATAATTCATTGAATTTTTTAAGGGCAAAATCATAATCAGATCTATTTTTTAATTCTACATTAAATTCTAAATTATCAAGGAGGCCGGCCTTGGTAAAATTGCTGGAGCCGGTGATTACTCTGCCTGCATCCCGGTCGCTTTCCGAAAAAGTCATAATATAAAGTTTGGCATGTATGTTTGCAGAAGGATATGCTTTTATTTCTAATTTTCCGGTCTTTAGCCATTTCAGGAAGATATGAACCCCTTCTTCTACTTCCTTGCTATCTTGAGAATTTTCCATTTCATTGGTGACTTCTTTGGAGAATTGATCTTTTGCTTCTGAGTGGGAAAATTGTAGAGATTGCTGGGGATGGGAATTAAATGAATTTTCATCTAAGGTGGGGGCAGGGAGATTAGAGACGTTGGTATTTATGCCGACAAGAATTCT
>CAZXYB010000128.1:0-3927 GCA_964644855.1 uncultured Atribacterota bacterium
AAAAGAGGGAGGAAGAAATGTTAGATATAAAACTTATACGTTCTAATCCGGAGAAAGTAAAAGAAGCATTAAAAAAAAGAAAAGAAAAAGTTAATCTTGATGAAATACTAAAACTTGACCAAAAAAGAAGAGAATTATTATTAGAAGCAGATGCCTTAAAAGAAAAAAGAAACACCGTGAGTGAAGAAATCGGAAAATTGAAAAGAGGAAAGAAGGATGCCCAAGGAAAGATTTTAGCTATGAGAGAGGTATCGACAAAGATTAAAGAATTAGACGCTCAGATAAAAGAAATTGAAGAAAAGACGGTTAAAATATTATTGGAAATTCCCAATATTCCCCACGAAAGCGTGCCGGTTGGAGAAGACGAGAAGAATAATGTGGAGATAAAAAAATGGGGAGAGCCGCGTAAATTCGATTTCACCCCCTTGCCTCATTGGGATATTGGGGAAGCCCTGAATATACTTGATTTTGAACGAGGAGCAAAACTGGCCTCTGCCCGATTCACCGTCTTAAAAGGGATGGGAGCTAAACTGGAAAGAGCTTTAATTAATTTTATGCTCGACCTTCATACCAATGAACATGGATACAAAGAAATATTTCCTCCCTTTTTGGTAAATGCTGAGACAATGACGGGTACCGGGCAGCTGCCTAAATTTGAAAATGATTTATTTAAATGTGAAAATGGTCTCTATCTGGTACCGACCGCTGAAGTACCTTTAACCAATCTTCATCGGCAGGAGATTTTAAACGAAGATGATTTACCTCTTTATTATACAGCTTATACTGCTTGTTTTCGTAAAGAAGCCGGTTCTTACGGAAAAGATGTGAGGGGCTTAATCAGGCAGCATCAATTTAATAAAGTAGAAATGGTAAAATTCTGCCGGCCGGAGGATTCTTACCAGGAGCTGGAAACCTTAACTCAGAATGCCGAGGAAGTTTTAAAAAGATTAGAAATACCTTACCGGGTGATTGTTCTCTGCACCGGGGATATGGGATTTTCAGCAGCTAAGACCTATGATGTTGAAGTATGGCTGCCGGCTCAGAACAAGTATAGAGAGATATCATCCTGCAGTAATTGTGAAGATTTTCAAGCCAGAAGAGCAATGATAAGATATCGTTCAAAAGAAAAGGAGAAAGTAAATTTTGTTCACACTCTAAATGGTTCCGGTTTGGCTGTGGGAAGAACCCTGGTTGCCATATTAGAAAATTATCAGCAAAAGGACGGAAGTGTAGTTATCCCCGATGTCCTTCGCCCATATATGGGAGGACTTGAAAAGATAACCAGATGAACCAATTGACCTATTCACCAATTAACCAATTAAGTCACTCATTGTTACAGTTATTATTCCCTCGGCCCTGGAGGGAGAAGGGTAGAGCCTGCCTCGTACTTAATACGGGGGTGAGGAAAAAATTTTTACTTGACCAATAAGGTAAAGAGATGTTATTCTCTATAAGTAAAAAAAAGATAAATAGCGGAGGGGTGGCAGAGCGGCCGAATGCACCGGTCTTGAAAACCGGCGATACGAAAGTATCCGTGGGTTCAAATCCCACCCCCTCCGCCAGATATAAAAACTTTTATCATAGGGCTTGACATTAATTTAAAATGTGATATAATTTTTTTTGGTTAAAAGCTATTGCACGGAAAACAACAAACAACAAAACAGATAGCTTTTTCATTTTAATACCTCCTAAACTCGCCTTGCTTAAAGTAAGGCGAGTTTTTTATTATATAAACTTTTTTTATTCAAAAAGCAGGATTTCCCCAACTTTTTGTCGAATTCTTAACAAGTATTAAAAATAACCAAAAAAGATACCGTTTGAGTTTCTCAAAAGCAAATGGCAGAATTATTTAAAAAAGATGCCCGCACTACTAATGAACATAGCGGAGGATTTTATTATGCAATTACAAGTATATCCCTGGAGAAGATACTGGGCAAGATTATTTGATGTTACCTTTATTATGCCCATCTACATATTTATAATTGCCCTATTTTCTCCCGGTCTCAATTACACGATAACCTTAATGGACAATTTTATCGGCGGCATACTACTCTTGCTATTTTATCTGATATTCTTCGAGCCGATGATGCTCTCCTCATTCGGCACTACCCCCGGAAAGGCCTTACTGGGAATAAAGATACGTGATTTATCCGGAAAAAAGATTTCCTATACCACCGGAATGAAAAGAGGAACCCTTCTCTGGTTAAATGGTATGGGGATGGGAATTCCCTTTATCGCATTTTTCACTATGATATTTGCTTACAATAAATTAAAGAGAAACGGAATAACCAGCTGGGATGAGAGATGTGGAATCAGCGTAATCCATGACCGGCTAAGCATTTTCAGAGTTATTTTATTTATCACCACATTTATTTTTTGTTTATCTATATGGGCTGGGTTTATGAGTAATTTTTAAAACAATAATTTGTTTGGGTACGGATGTATTAGTTTAATAATTCGGCAACCTTTAACGAAGAACCTATGAGAACTGAGGAGTTTCTTAATATGTTCTTGTTTTCTAAATTTTAATATTTTGAGGTATAAAAATATGGCATTAAATTTACAAAAAATTGCATCTAATACTTATCTTATTCCTTCTCCTGCAAATATTGGTCTATATGTCCAGGATAAGCAAGCTATTCTAATTGATAGCGGGAATGATAAGGAAGCAGGCAGACAAATTCTAAAATTATTGAATGAAAAAAATTTGAAACTAAAACTTATTATTAATACTCACTCCAATGCTGACCACATCGGGGGGAATGCTTTTATGCAAAATAAAACTGAGTGTCGGATTGCTGCTACCCGAGTTGAGGCCGCCTTCATTCAAGACCCTATTCTCGAACCTTCCTTTCTTTATGGGGGATTCCCCAATGCCAGGCTTACTAATAAGTTTTTAATGGCTAAACCCTCAAGAGTGACTGATATTATTCCCTCATCGGGAAATATCTTGAACACCGATTTAGAGGCAATTTCCTTGCCCGGACATTTTTTCGATATGATTGGCATAAAAACACCAGATAACATTATATTTATTGCCGATAGTCTCATTTCAGAGGAGATTATTAACAAATACCATCTCTTTTTCCTCTACGATGTCAAAGCACATCTGGAAACTTTTAAGAAACTAAAGACCGTGGAAGCGGAAGTATTTATTCCGAGTCATGGTACTCCCACCCCTTCTATCAATAAGCTTATTACTATAAATGAAAATAAAGTTAAGGAGATTATCTCTACAGTTTTATCATATTGTGAAAAGTCTGCAACATTTGACGAAATACTTTCCCGGATCTGCAAGAAATATAAAATAGATTTGAATGCCAATCAATACGTACTTATTTCCAATACCATAAAATCCTACCTATCCTTTCTTGGTGAAGAAGGAAAATTAGGAATGTCTTTTTCTGAAGGAAGTGTTTTTTGGAAGAAGAAAGATATTGAAGTAGTATAAAAAAATAGGAAGTGGCTCTAATTTATTTATAAAAGAGGGATTAAAGCCCAAGGGTGCATACCCATTATAATCAATTAATAGTCAAGAGGTGACAGAAGACCGTCCCCTGTCACCTCTTGACTTATGGGATTTATGCGTTATTATATATATACAAAAAAAATTACATTTAATAAATTAATAAATAGGGCACAGCCCTTTTTTATTTTCTAATTTATTAACTTAAGGAGAAAATTAATGGCAGATAAAATTAAATTTGAGCATCTGGGCCTTTCTAAAAGGGTCTTAGATGCTATTTATAAGAAAGGCTTTGAGGAACCATCTCCCATTCAGGCTTTAACAATTCCTGTAATGTTGCGGAATGATATCAATATAATAGCGCAAGCTCAGACCGGTACCGGTAAAACAGCGGCATTTGGACTACCTTTAATAGAAATGATAAATCCTCACCAGAAAAGCGTACAAGCTCTTATCATTAC
>CAZXYB010000129.1:0-3911 GCA_964644855.1 uncultured Atribacterota bacterium
GATACTCAATACTCGATACTTGATACTGATTTGAATCGGAGAATTAATACCTATGTTTTTATTTTATAGACTATTACTGGCTCACATAATTGCAGATTTTCCCCTGCAAACCAGTCAAATATTCAAAATAAAAATGAATACCCAGTGGGGAGTAATACTTCATACTCTGATAGTATTAATATTCTCCATTCTCTTTGCCTTCCCCTATTTAGAAAATCTCAGAGTTATTATAATTATTATAATTATTTTTGCTACCCATACAATAATTGATAAAATAAAATTAGATTATTCAAAAAAAAATGATAATCAGAGCCTAAAAATATTTTTACTCGATCAATTTTTACATATATCAATAATTGCAGCCTTAACTTTTAATTTTGAAAAAATATATTTATTAATTTTCCCCTTTAATAATGCTTTTTTGAATTACTTGATACATCTTTATAATAATGATATATTTATTATAAGTTTAATAGGATATATCGCTTCGGTTTTCTTCATACCAATTTTGCTTATATTTGTAAAAGAAGAATATATTTCATATGAATCGCAGAAATTAAATAAACAAAAATTAAGTAAACGAAAAATAACAAATATAAAAATACCGGCAAACCAAATATTAGATAAATTTTATCGCCTATTATTAACTTTCTCGGCACAGTACTTAGACGATAAATATGTAATAGTAATTTTTTTATGTTTTGTAATTGTAAGCCTTATTCCCTATCAAATTAGTGCAGGCAGAACAGAAAAGGTATATAATTTAAAAAGAATTATTAATACATCATTGGCAATATTCATCGGGATAGCATTGAAAATGATTTAGATTCCAAGTACTTAAGCAACGGAGGAAATGAAGGAGAAATGAAAAGAACCGCAGACAAGAGTATTACCGGAAACTTCTTATTAGATATATTACATAATAGGGAATTGATTACAGATGAGCAATTAGATAGAATTTTAAAAATCCAGAAAGATAATGGTAATAAAGACCTTCAGAAAATAATTATTGAACTTAATATCCTTAAAAAAGATGAGATGATGCTTGCCTTAGCTGATGAAATTGGAGAAAAATACGTAAATTTAGATGATATAAATATTGACACCACCATAGTAGTTTTAATCCCGGAAGAGATGGCCAGAAGGCATCAACTTATTGCCATAGATAAAGACGAAAAAAAATTAACCGTAGCGATGGCGAATCCTTTAGATGTTTTTGCCCACGATGAGCTTAAAATAAGATTGGGATATGATATCGACTCAGTATTGTCTTACGGTGAGGATATTGATAAAGCCTTAGATGAAGTATTCGGGGTTACCGATGAATGGGATAATGTAATCGGTAAAATTGAAAACATGCAGGTAACTGTACTGAAAGAAGAAGAGAAGGGAACATCAGATATTTCTGTTATCACTGAAAGCGAAGAAGCTCCCGTTATTGCTCTGGTTAACCTGGTAATTTTAAGAGCAGTTAAAGAGAAAGCCAGTGATATTCACATTGAACCATTCGGTGAGGATGCTCTCAGGGTTCGTTACCGAATAGACGGAATATTGCATGATGTGATGTCTCTCCCACGGAACCTGCAATTAGCGGTTATTTCACGAATTAAAATAATGTCTGATTTGGATATTGCTGAAAGAAGATTACCTCAAGATGGTAGAATTCAGGTGAATGTTGGGGGAAGAAACATAAATATCAGAGTTTCAATTTTGCCTGCAGTCACCGGAGAGAGTGCAGTTTTAAGAATCCTGGATCCTTCAAGTATCTTATTAGAATTAGATTCTTTAGGTTTTTCTCACGATATTCTTCCTAATTTCTTATCATTAATAAAAAAACCTAATGGTATAATCCTGGTTACCGGTCCGACAGGAAGTGGAAAATCTACTACTCTATACACCACTCTAAATCTACTAAACTCCACCGAAAAGAAAATTATGACTATTGAAGACCCAGTAGAATATAGATTAAAAGGAATCAGCCAGGTTCAGGCTAAGCCTAAAATTGGCCTAACTTTTGCCGCCGGCTTAAGAAGTTTCCTGCGGCAAGACCCCGATATTATGCTGGTAGGAGAAATTAGAGATAAAGAGACCGCTGAAATTGCTGTTCAGGCAGCTCTCACCGGACATATTGTCCTGAGCACCCTTCATACTAATGATGCTCCCAGTTCAGTGATAAGATTAATTGATATGGGGATAGAGTCCTTTTTAATTTCCTCTTCAGTAATTGGAGTTATTGCTCAAAGATTAGTCAGAAAGATATGTCCTAAATGTAAGAAAGAGATTAAAATAACTCCTGATATGAAAAAAATACTGGATGAATTTGAAATAAATAGCAATGAGATAACCTTGTACAAAGGTGAAGGTTGTCCTTATTGTAAAGATACCGGATATAAAGGAAGAATTGCTATCTTTGAGCTGATGTTAATTAGTGAAAATATTAGAGATTTAATTAGCAAAAATGTTACTACCGGAAAACTAAGAGAGGCAGCCATAAGTGAAGGAATGTGCCAATTAAGGAGTGACGGTATAAAGAAAGTTTGCGAAGGTATAACTACTATTGATGAAGTTTTACGAGTCGCTTCAGCTTAATATAATCTCTGTCATTACCACGAAAGTGGGAATCCAGGAGTGAAAGATAAAAGATAAAAAAAATAATATGTATAGAGGTAAATAAATTGCTTAGTCTTGATAACGAAGAAAATAATTTAAAAAAACTGAAAACACAAATATTACAATTAAACGCCTTAAATACTATTTCTTTGGAGTTAACCCGAACTACAGATTTAGATATTTTGCTAAATAAAATAATTAAATATGCGGCAATCATTGTAAAAGCCGAAGCCGCCTCCATATTACTTTTAGACAAAGAAAAGCAAGAATTATATTTTAAAGCAAGTTTGGGTGAAAAAAGCCGGGAAATCAGAAAATATAAAATAAAAGTTGGGGAAGGAATAGCTGGCTGCGTAGCGGAACAAGGAAAGTCTCTAATAGTTAACGATGTCGCTAAAGATGCAAGATGGGCTAAAAAAATAGATACTTCCACAAATTTCAAAACAAAATCAATTATTTGCGTTCCTTTATTTTTGGATAAGGAAATTATAGGAGCGATGGAAGCAATTAACAAAAAAGATAAAGAAAATTTTAATAAGAATGACGAAGATATTTTAAATTCTTTTGCCAACCAGGTAGTAATTGCTTTAAATAATGCTAATATTATAAGAGATTTGCATAATTACTTTATAAATATTACCGAAATACTAATTCAGGCAATGGAAAATAAATCTATTGCTCCTAAGGGACATTTTATGAAAGTAGCCCGTCTGGCAACTCAAATCGGCAGTAAACTGGGAATAACCGGAAAAGATTATAATAATTTATATTATGCCTCTTTACTTCATGATATTGGCAAAATAAAAGTAAGTAGAAAGATAGATATTAACTTTAAAGCAAAAGATAATTTTCGTTTGGTTCAAAATGAAATTAGTTTACACCCTGTAGTAGGCGCAAACATGCTTAAACAGATTAATCTATTTAAAGATATAATTCTTATCGTAAAACATCACCATGAAAATTATAATGGAACGGGTTTTCCTGATGGTTTAAGCGGTGAAAAAATTCCTCTTGCCTCTCGAATAATAGCAGTAGTTGAAGATTATAGCAAAATAATCTATAATAAGCCCATAGAAAGTCATTCCGAAAATGAAAAAGCGTTAAATGAATTTTTCTCTTTAGCCGAAACAAAGTATGACCCAAAAGTAATCGCAGTTCTTAAGGAAATTATAAGAGTTTAGAAAAATTAAAATGTAACGTAGGACAGGCGTCTCGCCTGTCTACTAAAATGTAGGGGTACGATTTATCGAACCCGCTCCTACTTTCCTCCCCCTTGAGGGGGGAGGATTAAGGTGGGGGTG
>CAZXYB010000130.1:0-3905 GCA_964644855.1 uncultured Atribacterota bacterium
ATCTGTTTTTCCTGAACGGCATAAGTCAACTGAGTTCTTTCATTGGTTCTAAATTCGATAGTCCCATCATTACCCACTTTATAATTTCCAATAGTTAGCAAAATATCATCAGTTTGCAAGTTTCCGTCTGCCGGAGATCCAGGTATGATTTGATTGACCAAAACACCGCTCATGTCTTTCTCCATATGGTAATATTCTCGCAAGCTCTGATTTTCCATATCCTGCAAGCTTATACCCAGACTGGGATAGCCGTCATTGGTACCGTCCTTTAAATCGTCGAAAAAGTGACGGATAACCGGAATCGGTACCATGTAACCGATATTTTGGGAAGTAGGAATACCCTGCATAACCACTCCTACTATCTTATTATCCAGTAAAACCGGACCACCGCTATTCCCAGGATTGATAGCTGCATCGATTTGTCCGGCTAAAAATATCGAAGAGCTATGAACATAGGGCTGATGCTCAATTCGAGATATAATCCCCTTGGTTATGCTTAACATATCACCACCCATGGGAAATCCATAGACCAGAACTTCCTGTTGAAGTTCTGGAAGTTCACCAAAAGTCAAAAAAGGTTCATCATCAAAAAATCCCGGATCTTCTACTTTTATCAAAGCCAGATCTGTTAAATGCGAAACAGCAACCACTTCCGCACGATGACGTTCGGTTTCTCCGTATTTACGCACCTGAAGGAAAGTATTATCACTAACCACATGGGCATTGGTCAATATCAGATTATTTTCGATAATGCAGCCGGATCCGGAAGCACTCCTGGGTCCCTGCATACTCCAGGGATTATAATAATCAGGAGAATTGCTAACTACATATACTTTTACAATGGCTTCTCTGACATCTTGAACCTCAGCGAATACCGAAGATGTAATAAAAAATAATGACATGGTGATAAAAAAGAAAATCAACATGCATTGTAACCAATTTCCGAAAATTAAAGGTGAACTAAAACTTCTTGATGTATTTTGTCTTTTCATAATAATAACTCCTCCTTTATAATAATCATCATTAATTTATACAAGTATCCGACTCTTTAGATTGTAACATGAATACCAGGAAAATCAAACATTCTGTATTGTTAAATAGCAGCCCTCTGCATTATCGGGTCAGTATTAAATTGAACCCTTACATTTATTATTTATTTCGTTTTTTATTTTCAAAACTACTTCGCTTTCATCATATTCATCTAAATCTATCCATTGGATATTTTTTATCTTATTTTTGAACCAGGTCATTTGTCTTTTTGCATAATGTCTTGTCTCTATCTTAATTAGATTAATAGCCTCTTCTTTGCTGTATGCACCGTTAAGATACTGGTTTATCTGTTTGTAGCCCAAACCTTTCATTGAATTTAAATTTTCTTTATAACCCATTTCTCTTAAGGTTTTAACTTCTTTTATAAATCCATCTTTAAACATCTTATCAACTCTTAGGCTAATTCTTCTATACATATTTTCTCTATCTCTTTTTAGCCCTATAATATGGTATTTAAATTTTAATTTTTTGTTAGAATCTTTTTTTTGTAAGCAAGAGATAGTTTCACCGGTAGATTTATAAACTTCTAAAGCCCTGATTATTCTTCTTAAGTCATTAGGTTTAATTTTGGAAGCAGAAATCGAATCTATTTTAGCTAAATTATTATATAAATATTTGTTACCGTGTGCCTTTGCTTCTTCTTCCAAAAATTTTCTATATTCACTATTCTTTGCTGGCCCGTCAAAAAGTGGATTAATTAATGAGGAGATATATAGCCCGGAACCGCCTGTTAATATCGGTATCTTACCCCTTTTAAAAACATCTAATATATTTTTTTTAGCCAACTCACTATATTGTGTTACGTCAAAATTATCAGAGGGCTCGATAATATCTATCATATAATGCTTTATGGTTTTTAATATGTTTTTAGCAGGCTTGGCAGTACCAATATCCATATATTTATATATTTGCATGGAATCAGCAGAGATTATTTCGATATCGGGTATTTTTTGGGCTAATTTTAGGGAGATATCTGTTTTGCCTACTCCGGTAGGACCTAATAAAATTAGTAAATTATTATCTTTACTGTTAATCATCAGGTTAGTTCTCCATATAAAGTCCAGGCTGTCGACTTTATAATTTTTACTTTAACTAATTCCCCTAACAAGTCTTGTTTAGTGGTGAATACCACGGTTTTATTGGTCTCTGTTCGTCCGGAGAATTGATTTTCGATATTTCTTTTAGACTTTTTATCCACCAGTACTTCAAATATTTTTCCTTCAAGCCTTTTATTAATTTTTGCTGATATTTCTTTTTGTAAATCGATGAGTTTCCATAACCTTTCTTTTTTGACCTGTAGAGGAATCTGGTCAGGAAATAATGAAGCAACAGCATTTTCCCTGTTTGAATAAATGAAAGTATACGCTCCGTCAAATTCTATTTCTTTAAAAACATTTAAAGTATCCATAAAGTCTTCTTCGGTTTCTCCGGGGAACCCAACCATAACATCGGTGGTAATTGCAATATCATCTATATTGCTTCTAATTTCTTTAATAATATTCTTATAATAATCAATATCGTATTTTCTATTCATCATTTTAAGTATTTTGCTTGAGCCGGATTGAATTGGTAAATGAATATGGTTACAAACTTTATGGCATTTTTTTATTGTTTTTATCAAATCGAAAGAGAAATCTTTGGGGTGTGAAGTGGTGAATCTTATTCTTCTTATTCCCTTAATGTTATTTAATAATTCTAATAATTTAGAAAAAGTAACGGGTTGAGAAAGGTCATTACCATAAGAGTTGACGTTCTGGCCTAATAAAAATATTTCTTTATATTTATTTTGAGCTAAATCAGTTGCTTCTGATAATATTTCGGTGGCTCCCCTGCTCTGCTCAGGGCCTCTCGTATAAGGGACAACACAATAAGAGCAATAATTATTACAGCCTCTCATTATTTGAATCCAGGCTGATATTTTACTTCCTCTTTCAACCGGAACATGATTTAAACTAAATTCAGGAGTACTATCGCAAGAAATATATTTTTTACCACCGTATTTTATAACATTATTAATAATTTCTTCCAAATTAGTAATTTGAGAAGGATTAAATATAAAGTCAACATGGGGTGCCCTTTTAAATATATTTTCTTTTTCCTTTTGAGCCATACACCCACATACACCCAAAATCACATCCGGGTTAGATTCTTTTATTTTTTTTATCTTCCCGATTAGACTGAATATTTTCTGCTCCACTTTCGCTCTGACACAGCAGGTATTTAGTAAAATTAAGTTAGCTTTAGGTATATCCTCTGTATTCGAATAACCTAATTTTACTAATTGGCCTATGATGTATTCTGAATCATTGACGTTCATCTGGCATCCGAAAGTTTTAATGTATAATTTTGGTTTGTGTATCATTATCTATCTTCCTTGAAATATAGTCATTTTAGTTATAAAAAAATAAATTGCAGATTTTTCTTGTTCCTGCAATTATAAAAAGATAAAAATATTATTTTTAAAATTTCCTTTGTCATTCCTTCCTGGATTCCCGCTTTCGCGGGAATGACAGAGGGAGGGGCCAAACTCCATCGGTAATTTATTTTTTGTCTTTTACTCCTGGCTTCCCACTCCCCGATCAGGTCGAGGACTGGTTTCGCGGGAATGACAGAGAGCGCATGGTATAATGACGCCACGCGCGAATAACAAAGACTATATTGCATTACACATGTCAAAGAGTAGACGGGGCGAATAAATCCCGCCCCGTCTACACGCTGTTGTTATTCTAAAAAATAGCAACTATTCTTCTATACTGGGATTGCTTCCTCCGCTTTCGCGGGGGCAGGCTTACTTCGTTCCTCGCAATGACAAAACTAAAACTACATGCTATTTTTTTAATAATATTCTGGCTTCT
>CAZXYB010000131.1:0-3857 GCA_964644855.1 uncultured Atribacterota bacterium
TTTAAATAAATTTCTTAATAAACAGAAGACTTATCTTACTAAAACTAGTTAACTAATTAACCAGCTAACCAACTAACTAAATAAGGAGGTTAAAGATGGGAAAAACTTTTGCGGAGAAAATATTAGCCCTTAAATCAGGCAAAGAAAGTGTAGTTGCCGGGGAAATTGTGACTGTCTCTCCCGATGTAGTTCTCTCTCATGATAATACCGCTGCAATATCAAAAAAATTTAAGCAGATTGGAATTGATAAAGTAAAGTATCCTGAAAAATTAGTAATTCCCCTGGATCACTGCGTTCCCGCTGCTTCTGAAAAATATGCTTCTAATCACAAAACAATAAGAGAGTTTGTCCGAGAACAGAAAATTGAAAATTTTTATGATATTAATACTGGAGTTTGTCACCAGGTTTTGCCCGAAAAAGGGCACGTACTTCCCGGGACTCTAATTTTGGGAGCTGATTCCCATACTACTACCTATGGAGCATTTGGTGCTTTTTCTGCCGGTATCGGAAGAAGTGAAGTGGCTTCTATTTGGGCTACAGATGAGATATGGCTCAAGGTACCTGAGACTATTAAAATAAATATTGAGGGGAAAATCCCTTCCGGAGTTTACCCTAAAGATATTATTCTCCACATTATTGGTAATTTAGGTGCTGATGGAGTTTTGTATAAAGCAGTAGAGTTCAGCGGAAAAGTAGTTAGAGAAATGAGTATTAGTGGCAGGATGACTTTATGTAATATGGCGGTAGAGATGGGAGCTAAAAATGGCTATGTAGAAGCGGATGAAAAAACTATAGAGTGGCTTACTCCGAGGGCTAATAAAAAATATGAAATAATAAAGTCAGATTCAGATGCTAAATTTGAAAAGATTATTAATTACGATATAAGTAAATTAGAACCCCAAATTGCCTGTCCCCATACAGTGGATAATGTAAAACCTGTTTCTAAAGTTATTGGAACTAAAATTGATCAAGCTCTAATCGGGACCTGTACTAATGGCAGGATTGAAGATTTAAAAATTGCCAGTCAAATTCTTAAAGGCAAGAGAATTTCCGATAGAGTAAGATTACTTGTTTTTCCGGCGTCAATGGAGATTTACGCTGAGGCAATGGAATTAGGAATCCTTAGAGAATTAATTAGAAGTGGGGCAGTAATAATGAATCCCGGATGTGGTCCCTGTTTAGGAGCCCATGAAGGAGTCTTAGCACCAGGGGAAGTTTGTTTGAGTACAGCTAATAGAAATTTTAAAGGGAGGATGGGCTGTAAAGAAGCAGAAGTTTATCTTGCCAGCCCGGCTACTGTGGCTGCTTCTTCCCTTTATGGTGAGATTACTGATGTAAGGGGGAATTTAAAATGAGTATTAAAGGAAAAGTATGGAAATATGGAGACGATGTGAATACTGATGTTATCTTTCCCGGTAAATACACTTATACCATAACTGATCCGAATAAGATGGCCCAACATGCTCTTGAGGATCTTGACCCTGAATTTGCTAAAAAGGTGAAAAAAAATGATGTTATTATTGCCGGAGAAAACTTTGGCTGCGGTAGTTCAAGAGAGCAGGCTGTTACCTGTCTTAAGTATGCTGGAGTAGGAGCAGTTATAGCAAAATCGTTTTCCCGGATATTTTTCAGGAATGCTATAAATCAAGCTCTTCCGGCAATTGAGTGTAAGGAAGCAGTAGATAATATTACTTCCGGGGAAGAAGTGTCTATTGATTTTGAAAAAGGTGAAATTTCTTGTAATAAAGGAGTTTTTGGGTTTTCGCCTTTACCTAAAGAAATTCTAAGTATATTTAACGATGGGGGACTAATTCCTCACGTTAAAAAAATTTTAAAGATTTAACAATAAAAAAGGGGAATAAAAAATGGCAAAATATAAAATAGTCTGGTTACCAGGTGATGGAATTGGAAAAGACGTAATGGAGGCCGCTAAAATTGCATTGGATGAATTAAAGCTTGATGCTAATTATATTTCTGGAGATGTAGGTTGGGAATTCTGGAAAAAAGAGGGGAACGCTTTACCAGATAGAACCTTAAAGCTTCTTAGAGAAACTGATTGTTGCCTTTTTGGAGCAATTACTTCTAAACCTAAAGATGAGGCAGAGAAAGAGCTTAATCCTGAGCTTAAAGGAAGGGGTTATATTTATCTCAGTCCAATTTTAAGGATACGGCAGGAACTTAATTTACATACTAATTTTAGGCCTTGTAAATCCTATAAAGGGAATCCTCTTAATTATCGAGATGATATAGATTTAGCTATTTTTAGAGAAAATACCGAAGGTTTGTATAGCGGAATAGAGTTTTATCCTTTACCAGAAGAGCTAAGAGATAGTTTGCTAAAAAATAATTCGAGAATGAAAAAATTTAAAAATATGCCTTTAGATGAAATTGCTCTCTCTTGTCGTTTTATTACTAAAAAAGCTTCTCAGTCTATTGTTCGTCAAGGATTTGAATATGCTAAAAAACATAATAAAAAATCGGTTACTTTAGTGGAAAAACCAAACGTATTACGAGAAACCAGTGGATTGATAGTAAGAGAAGCTCGTAAGATTGCTAAAAATTATCCAGAAATTGAACTTTGGGAAACTAATATTGATGCTATGGGTATGTGGTTAGTGAAAAATCCCGAGAGATATAGTGTGTTGGTAGCTACAAATTTATTTGGAGATATAATTTCTGACCTTGCCGCCCAACTGGTAGGAGGATTAGGATTTACTTCCAGTGCAAATATTGGAGATAATTATGCTTTATTTGAGCCTACTCATGGTTCTGCTCCCAAATATGCTGGTTTGTATAAAGTTAATCCTACGGCAATGCTTTCCGCCGTGGCTTTGATGCTTGATTATTTAAAGGAAGATAAATTAGCCAGCAAGTTAAAAGATGCTATTGCCCAGGTTATAGAAGAGGGCAAAGTAAGAACTTACGACTTAGGAGGAACAGCATCAACTTTAGATGTAGCCAGAGAAGTAGCGAAGAAGTTATAAAGTGATTAATAATAAGTAGTAAGTGATAGGATGCGAGTTGCAAGTTACAGGTTACGAATTCCGTGTATATAAAGAAAAAGTAGGGGCGTATCGCATACGCCCTCATAGCTAACTAATCAACCAAACTGAGAGGAAGGTGAGAAATGGAGACTATAAGTCAAAGATGGGCTAAGTTTACCCTTGAATTAAAATATGATAATATTCCTCCAGAAGCCATAAAAGAAGCTAAACGATTTCTTTTAGATAGTGTAGGTTGTGCCTTTTCTGCTCTAAATAATAAAGATACTCAGGCAGCTTATAATTATCTTGAAGATTTAGGGGGGAAGAAACAGGCTACTATTATTGGCTGGGGAACAAAAACAAATTTACCCCAGGCTACTTTAATGAATTCCCTCTTAATTAGGGCTCTCGATTATAATGATATTTATTGGGAACAAGACCCTTCTCACCCTTCAGATATTATTCCTGCTGTCCTTAGTACTGGAGAATTTATGAAAAAAAATGGGAAAGAGGTACTGACAGGAATAATACTTGCTTATGAATTAGAAATGCGTTTATGTAAAGCAGCTTTTCCGGGGGTTCGAGAAATTGGCTGGCATCACGCGACCTTAACTCAATTTGTAAGTCCAGTAATAGCGGGAAGGATGTTGGGTTTAAGTGAAGAAGAGATAGTTGCTGCTATAGGAATTAGTGGTTCTTCCCATTTTACTTTAGGGGGAGTAGTAGCCGGTCATCTCACCAACATGAAAAATGCCGCTGATTCTTTTGCGGTGGAGGCAGGTGTACGAGCTGCTTTATTAGCTATTAAAGGTTATACTGGCCCGGTTGAAGTATTTGAAGGTAAAGAAGGATTGTTTGAGGTATTGAATAAAG
>CAZXYB010000132.1:0-3836 GCA_964644855.1 uncultured Atribacterota bacterium
TAACTATACGCTAAACGCTGTACGCTCTACGCTATATTATATACGATATACTAATTATCATCATCCAATAGATCATCATCATAAATCAGGGCTTGGTTAATTAAATCAACTGCCTCTTGAGTTTCGCATTTAGGAACTAATATTTCCACATTTTCGTTTAATTTATCTTTCCTCATCTCTAACTGGTTTAAAATGGCTTCAATTCCATTTTCTTTTAGTATTTTTTCTAAATTTTTGGCGAATAAAATATCTCTAGCAATATAAATAACTTTCCACATTTTAAATGAACCCTCTAATATTTATATTCATTATTCTTTAACATTTTTCTATCCATATTTTGCCATCTCCTAAAATACCATGAATCTCTTCCATAAACTTATCATCAATCTTAACTGAATATTTTTTATCTATGGCATGTAACGTAATTTTATCCCTATCCTTAAAATGAAGCACTATTTGACTTTTCCCTGGATAATCGTAAAATAATTCTTTTAACTTCCCTAAAAGATTAGTTCCGTTTTGTCTAACGTTAATCTCGAGATGAAGTTTTTCACCAAGATTCTGATTCTTCTCTTGCATCTTAGAAGCAAATTTATTATTTCTTACATAGTTGTCTAAAAGAGATATTTTCTCGGCGATAACTTTCGTCTTTCCTTCTGTTACGTCAAGTCGTCCTTCTGTTATGACAATCTCATCTTTTTTTATAATTTCTTTACATTTTTCGAAAACTTTAGGAAATGCTATTATTTCTACTGTACCCTCTAAATCTTCTAAAGTAATAAATGCCATAAGATTCCCATTTTTAGTACTCTTTCTTTTGAAATTATTAATTACTCCGGCTAAAACTACTCTACTTCTATCTGTATGGTTAGCTAATTCAATTGAGGTAGAAGTTATAATTTTCTTTAATTTTTCCTTGTAACCATCCAGAGGATGATAGGAAATATATAATCCTAACATTTCCTTTTCCATAGCTAAAAGTTCATTTTTAGAAAATTCTGATATATCCGGTAATCTATCCTGGTAATTAGCGCCATTTTTATCTGTGCTATTTTCTTCTAAAAGATCAAAAATCGAAGTCTGTCCATTTCTCTTAGATTTTTGATATTCTTGCCCGTTTTTTAATGATACATCTAAAACCGCCAGCAATTGGGACCTTTTTGCACCAATAGAATCGAAGGCACCACACTTTATTAAACTTTCAATTACCCTCTTATTTACTACTCTTAAATCAACTCTATGGCAAAAATCGAGGAAGGAAGTAAAATTAGAATTTATTTTGCGTTCTTCAATAATGCTTTTTATAGCTTTCTCGCCAACATTTTTCACAGCAGCCAACCCAAAGCGAATAGCTTTCCCCTCTACTACGGTAAAATTTACTAAACTCTGATTTATATCGGGAGGTAGTATTTCAATATTCATATTCCTACATTCTTTTATATATAAAGCTACTTTATCGTTGTTTCCCATAATAGTGGTAAGTAAAGAAGCCATATACTCTATGGTATAGTGAGTTTTTAAATAGGCAGTTTGGTAGGAAATAAAAGCATAGGATACGCTATGGGATTTATTAAAACCATATCCGGCAAAATAAGCAATCAAATCAAATATTTCAGCAGCTGCCTTTTTTTTAATATTGTTTTTTTGAGCACCTTTTATAAAAAGTTCCCTTTGTTTTTCCATCACTCCTTTCTGTTTTTTCCCCATAGCTTTTCGTAGGATATCTGCTTGTCCTAAGGTAAATCCTGCTAATTCGCTTGCAATCTTCATAACCTGTTCCTGGTAAACGATTACTCCATAAGTTTCCTTTAATATAGATTCTAAACAAGGATGAGGGTATTTTATTTCTACAATTCCCTTTTTTCCATTAATGAAATCCTCGATCATACCACTCCCCAAAGGTCCTGGTCTATACAATGCCAGTAGAGCAGTAATGTCTTCTATATTTTTAGGCTTTAATCTTTTAACTAAATCTCTCATCCCCTCGCTCTCTAATTGGAAAATACCAGCACAGTTTCCTTTAGATAACATTTTGTAAACTTTTTTATCATCCAAAGGTATCTTGCTTATATCAATCTGCTCTCCCCGGGTATGTTTTATTATTTTTAAAGCATTACTTATTACGGTTAAAGTGCGGAGTCCTAAAAAATCCATTTTCAACAATCCCAATTCTTCCAATTCAGCCATAGCGTACTGGGTACATGTTTCTCCTTCAGCGGTCTTTTGTAGAGGAACATAATCAGTCAGAGGTTTCCGAGAAAGAACTATTCCTGCAGCATGAGTAGAAGCATGTCGAGCTAAACCTTCTAAAGAAGAAGCAGTATCAATTAACTCTTTTATATTTTTGTCTTCAGTCATCGCCTTTTTAATACGACTCTCTGCATTTAGAGCCTTTTTTATAGTAATATTAGGTTCAAAAGGTATCATTTTAGCAATAGTATCAACTTGGGCATAAGGAATACCCAAAGCTCTACCTACATCTCTAACAGCAGCTCTGGCTGCCATAGTACCAAAAGTAATTATCTGGGCTACTTTATCTTTACCATATTTTTCAGAAACATACTGAATTACTTCTTCTCTTCGTTCATAACAAAAATCAATATCAAAATCTGGCATACTAATTCTTTCTGGATTTAAAAATCTTTCAAAAAGTAAACCATAAGCCATAGGATCAATGTTAGTAATATTTAAACAAAAAGCAACTAAGCTTCCGGCGGCAGAACCTCGACCGGGTCCCACCATAATTCCTTTTTCTTTAGCGTATCTTACGAAATCCCATACAATTAAAAAATAAGGTTCGAATTCCATCTTTTTAATAACTGAAAGTTCGTATTCTAATCTTTCCTCTAATTGTTTTGTGATCTCAGGATATCTCTCATTAAGCCCTTTGTTACAAAGTTCTTTTAAATAAGTGCTAATATTATGTTCAGGAGGAATTTCAAATTCTGGTAATTGAGCGTGCCTGAAATTAATTTCTAAATTACATTTTTCAGCAATACGGATGGTATTTTCGAGGGCTTGAGGAACTTTTGAAAAATTTTCATTCATCTCTTCGGGGGAATTAAAATAAAATGCATCGGTAGAAAATTTTAAGCGTTTAGGATCATTTAAATTAGTAGCTGTTTGGATACAAAGTAAAATTTCGTGTGCCCGTGCATCTTCCTTATTTATATAATGGATATCATTGGTCGCAACAAGAGGAATAGAAAGTTCTTGACTTATCTCAATGAGATTTTCATTCACAATTTCCTGTTCGGGAATACCATTTTTCTGTAATTCTAAATAAAAATTACCTTCTCCAAAAATATCTAAGAAATCCAGGGCTACTTCCTTGGCTTTTTTAATATCTTTCTGTAAAATGCATTGGGCAATTTCTCCCTTTAAACAAGCTGAAAGAGCAATTAATCCATTGCTATATTCTCTTAATATTTCTTTATCAATTCTGGGTTTATAATAAAAACCTTCCAAGTAAGATAGAGTAACTAACTTTATTAAATTTTTATAGCCTTCATTATTTTTAACCAATAGTATTAGATGATGAGGAGTTTCTTTTCTTTGCGAGGATTTATCGAGCCTGCTTCCGTGAGCAACATACATTTCACAGCCAATAATGGGCTTTACTCCCTGTCTTATAGCTTCTTTGTAAAATTGTATAGCTCCATACATAACTCCATGATCGGTAATAGCTAAGGCAGGCATCTTATATTTTTTAGCCTGGGCAACTAAATCTTTTATTCGACAAGCACCATCTAATAAACTATATTCAGTATGAACATGTAAATGGACAAAATTTGAGTGATGCATGATTGAAGTGTGATCCCCTCCTGTAATCGTAT
>CAZXYB010000133.1:0-3822 GCA_964644855.1 uncultured Atribacterota bacterium
ATATCAACTGCTGCTAAAATTGAGCACCGTCCAATTTCTAATTTTATCACTGCCAGTGTTATAAAAAATATTGAAGAATCTTATTATGTAGATCACATTGAGATGGCTCAGATTAAATCAGATAGGGTACTTGTCGAAAAATTGAAAATCGGGCATCGTGATGCTAAAGAAATGAAGGGCAGATTTATTGAATAAGTTTAAAATATTTGAGACCAGCCAATTCCTAAAAGACCTTGAGCAAGATTTTAGTGGACAGCAGGAACGAATAAAAATAAAACTCGTCAACTATGTTTATCCTCAATTAAAAAAAAATCCCTATTTTGGTAAAAACATAAAAAAACTCGTAAATTATAAACCGGATACCTGGCGCTATAGAATAAGCAACTATAGATTTTTTTACGAGATTGATGATAAAAGTAAAATAATCTTTATGATATCTGCTGATAATCGTCAAAATGCTTACTAAATGACAAGTTTGGTGCCAGGCACCAAACTTGTCATAAATGTAAAATTTAGTGCCGGGATCCTAATTTTAAAAAGTATTTTTCTGCAAAAGAAGGATTTTTTAGTCTGTCTGTAGAATATATATTTAGTACAAAGTATATGTTTATATATAACAAAACAGGGGAATTTGGAGAATTTATATGGAAATAGTTATTGTCGGTGCTGGTCCGATAGGGTGTTATACGGCACAGTTATTGAAGAAATGCGGGATTAATAGTTTTAGAATAATTGAAGAACACGATGAGGTGGGTAAGCCGGTAAGATGTGCCGGAATCGTGGGCAAACCTGTTTTTGAAGATAGTTTGATACCTTTATCGAGAGGTTCTATATTAAATCAGATTAACGGAGCTTTATTTTTTTATAAGGGTGATAGTTTTAAGATAGAAAGGCGCGAGGTAGCTTTTGTAGTTGACCGGGAGAAGTTTGATAAGGAACTGAGCCGGGGATTAGAAGTGGAATACGGGAGAAGGTTGCTGGGGATAGAGGAAGAGCAGGATGAGAGAAGCAGGTATCGGCTAAAGACCAACCAGGGCGATATCTGGGCTGATATAGTTGTTGGAGCTGATGGACCGCGGTCCGAGGTGAGAAAGTTTATAGATTCGAAAGGGATAAAGGTAAAAAGAGAAAGCAGCGGGGTGAAGAAAAATGATGATAATATTAGCGAAGATAATAAGGACAGTGAGGGTAGTGATGGCAGTGATGGTAGTGACGGTACTGGCCCTGGCACCGGCAGGGGAACCAATTTTTATAAAGGGGTCCAGTATAGGATAAAATTAGATTATTCAGAAAGCTTAGGCTTAAAAGATGAATTTTTTTCTGGGGAGTTGACCCGGGTATATATGCGGGAGGGAGTCCCTTTTTTTGTGTGGATTATCCCTGAAGGAGATGGAATTATACGATTAGGGGTAATTGCAAAAAATGGACGTAGAGAATTAGAGAGAGTGATAGAAGAGGAAGGGATAAAAGGTGAAATTATCGATAGATTAGCCGGAATTATTCCGATAGGGTTATGCCAGAGTGTTTACGGGAAGGTGGCGGTAGTGGGAGATGCAGCCCGGCAGGTAAAACCTTTGACCGGGGGAGGGATTTATTACGGGATGAGAGCGGCCGAGATTCTGGTGGAGTGTATACAGGAAGGCGCGCTGGCCGAATATGACAAGAGATGGAAAAGTAGATTTGGAAGAGAAATTAAATTTGGACTATGGGCCAGAAAAGTTTATGAGAGATTGAATAAAGATGAGCATGAATTAAAGAATATTTTCTCATTGTTTAAGGAGAATGCAAAATTTATCGAGCGGGCAGCAAATTTTGAAAATCATTCTTTAGTATTTAAAGAGGCACTTAAAAATCCGAAAATATTTATGGAAGCCGGCAAAATTTTTGGAAGAAATATAGGAAAGATATTATTTTAAGAAAAATAAGAAAGAGGGAGGAATTAGATTGAAATCAATTATTCTTTGTGCAGGGAAAGGCACTCGCCTTAGACCACTTACCCACACCAGTGCTAAACATTTAATCCCCATTGCCAATAAACAGGTATTATTTTATGCCATAGAAACAATTAGGGATTGCGGAATAAAAGATATTGGTGTAATTATTGGAGAGACCGGGGAGGATATAAGGAATGAGCTTAAAGAAGGTAATAAATGGGGAGTACATATTTCTTATATCGAACAGAAAGAAGCCCTGGGATTGGCTCATGCAGTATTGGTAGCAGGTGATTTTTTAGGAGAAGATAAATTTTTAATGTATTTAGGAGATAATCTTTTAAAGAACGGGGTAAAAGAATATGCCGATAAATTTATTCAAGGGAATTATAATGCCTTTGTGTTATTGACTGAAGTAGATGATCCGAGGCAGTTTGGTGTCGCAGAGCTAGAAAAGGGAAGAGTCGTGCGGGTAGTGGAAAAACCTAAAGAGCCGGTCAGTAATTTAGCCTTAATAGGAGTCTATTTTTTTGATAAAAATGTCCATCAGGCCATTAAGAGTATAAAACCTTCTGCCCGAGGAGAATTAGAGATTACCGATGCCGTTCAGTGGATGATCGATAAGGGCTATAAAGTTGGAGCGGAAGTGATTCGGGGCTGGTGGAAAGATACAGGTAGGCCGGATGATATTTTGGAAGCCAACCGTTTGATATTAGAAGATATTGAGAGAGATATTAGCGAAGCGAAGGTGGATGAGAAGTCTCAGATTTTGGGAAGAGTAAAAATTGGAAAAGAGTCAGAGATTATAAATTCCAAGATAGTAGGTCCGGTAATAATCGGAGAAAAGGTTAAGATAGTCGATTCTTATATAGGACCCTTTACTTCAATTTCTGAGAGGGTAGAAATAATAAAGAGTGAAATTGAGTATAGTGTTGTTTTAGATGAGAGTAAACTGGAATATATAAAGGGGCGAATGCAAAGATGCCTAATAGGTAGAGGTGTAGAAATTTATCATTCCAAAGACTTGCCCCGAGTATACCAGTTTACTTTAGGTGACCATAGTAAAGTCGGTCTTCTCTAAAAAACAGTAAAGGTAAACTTCAGTGCCTGGCACTAAAGTTTACCTTTTATCATAATTCCTAGAAAGAAGAGCCTAAGCTGATGTAGATATCATATCCGTGGGGGGCGGTCAGGGCTTTGACTGCTCCCAATCTTAAGGTAAAAGGAGAATCGTATTGGTAATTAAAGTCTGCTTTTAATTCTGCTCCGATACTGTATTTAAAATCCTGCCAGATAGAATTAATTTCATTTTCTTCATTGGTTGTATTTGTATTTAAGGCGATACTATTGTTGGAGGCGGAGCTGTTGCTGGAGCTTTCCCAGGCATTTCCTATATCGATAAAGAGGGCACCTGATAACCTTTCTAAAAAGATAGAGAGGGGACCAAGTTTGAGGCTGTGTTCAATGTTAGCCAGGGGGAAGCGGTATTCCAGGCTGGTCAAGAGAAGATTATTTCCTTTAAGGGTGCCAGGTTTATAGCCCCGTAGAGAGAAGGTAGTGGTGTCAGTATTACTAAGATTATCCGCTGAATAACTACCTCCTAATTTAAAATATTCTTTATCTAAACTTGATTCTAATATACTTGAAGAGCTGGTACCAGCTACCAGGCGAAGGGCCAGGACCTGATGTGAGGATGGGAATGGTAGGGGAATAAATTTCCTGCCATCAAATAATAATTTATCAAAAGTGTAATCACCGCCCAGGGCCTTATCGGCATGTTCATAGGTTAGAGAGAAGGAGTTGCCCAGTTCGGGGCTAATAGAGAATCCATATTTTTCTGCATCAGAGTAGGAGTAACCTAATTTTAGGCTGCTGATTTTTTGCGGGTTAG
>CAZXYB010000134.1:0-3803 GCA_964644855.1 uncultured Atribacterota bacterium
ATAGAGGTACAATAAAATGAGATACATCCCAAATACCGAAGAGCAAAAAAAGGAAATGTTAAAAGAGATTGGAGTCTCTTCCTTTGAAGAATTAATTAAGGCTATTCCTCAAAGCATTAGGTTGAAAGAAAGATTAAATATTCCTGAAGCAATATCAGAAAGTGAATTGGAAGATAAAATTCACCATATTGCTCAAAAAAATTCCAACTTCTTTTTAATGAAACCTTTGGTAGGTGCCGGCGCCTACAGACATTACATTCCGGAAGCAGAAAAATTTCTCTTACAAAGAGAGGAATTTTGGACCTGCTACACCCCATATCAACCTGAACTAAGTCAGGGAACCTTACAATCAATATTTGAATACCAGAGCTACATTTCCCGGCTTACCAAGATGGAGGTGATAGTCCCCTCTATCTATGACGGTGCCTCAGCAACTGGCGAAGCAGCTTTAATGTCTTTAAGATTAACCCACAAAAATAAAATAATTGTTTCAAATTTACTACACCCGCACTATCGAGAAACACTCAAAACTTATTTAGCACCCCACGAACCAGAAATTATTGAATTACCTTACAAAAATGGCTTGGTTGATATAGAAAAGTTAAAGGCCTTAATTGACGAAGGTGTAGCGGCGGTTATTATTCAAAATCCTAATTTCTTTGGGGGCATAGAAAATATGGCGGAAATTTCCGAAATAGTGCATTCTAAAAGTGTACTATTAATAAACATAATTACCGAAAGCATGTCCCTGGGAATTTTGAAAGCTCCGGGAGAGATGGGGGCTGATATCGTAGCTGGTAATGCCCAATCTTTTGGAATGGATTTAAATTATGGCGGTCCCTACAATGCCTATTTAGCCACCAAAAAACAATACATCAGACAGCTTCCCGGAAGAATCGTAGGAGAAACAGTCGATGTAGACGGAAAAAGGGTTTTTGTAATGACCATGCGAGCCCGAGAACAGGATATAAGGAGAGAAAAAGCAACTTCTAATATCTGCACTAACCATAATCTAAACGTTATTGCTGCTAATATTTATCTTTCTTTAATGGGTACCGAAGGCATCTATCAACTTTCTTTTCTAAATACTAAATCTGCCCATTATTTAGAAAACTTATTATTAAAATCAGGGAAATTTGAAAAAGTGTTTAATTATCCCTTCTACAATGAATTTTTACTAAAAAGTAAGGAAGACATATCCACCATTAACAAAAAATTGTTAGAAAATAATTTTATTCCCCCTCTTAAGGTTTGTGAATTTTATCAGGCGGATAATTTAAGGAATGTTTTGCTCTTTGCGGTAACTGAAACATTAAGTAGGGATGATTTAAATAAAGCTGCTAACATTCTTTCGGAATAAGGAGGAGAAAACATGAAATTAATATTTGAAAAAAGTATAAAAGGAAGAGATGGCTATTCGCTACCTCGAGATTTATTTGAGGAGATTAAAATTGACGAATGTTTACCTGAATATGCTATTAGTAAAGATAAAAAATTGCTTAGTGAAATATCGGAAGTAGATGTTGTACGACACTTCACCAAACTTTCTAAATTAAATTATGGCCTCGATGATGGTTTCTATCCCTTAGGTTCCTGCACTATGAAGTATAACCCTAAAATTAATGAAAAGCTGGCCTCAATAAGTAATTTTGTCTATGCTCATCCCCTGGCTCCCGAAGAAACAGTTCAGGGTTGCTTAGAAATTGCTTACAACTTAAATAAAATGCTCTGCGAAATAACTGGCATGGATGAATATACTATGGCCCCTGCTGCCGGTGCCCATGGAGAATTAACCGGGAATCTTATTATGAGAAAATATTTTGTAGACCGTGGGGACATCAGGCATAAGATGCTAATCCCCGATTCCGCTCACGGCACTAATCCTGCTTCAGCTGCTATGGGTGGGTTTCAAGTTATAGAAGTAAAATCAAATAAAAAAGGGACGGTTGACCTAAAAAAATTAGCTGAATTGATGGACGAAGATACAGTCGGATTAATGTTAACCAATCCTAATACCGTAGGCTTATTCGATGAAGGAATAGAAGAAATTGAAAAGATTGTCCACGCTAAAGGTGGCTTACTCTATTATGATGGAGCTAATCTTAATGCCTCACTGGGAATCATCAAGCCCGGAGATGCCGGTTTCGATGTAGTTCATCTTAATCTGCATAAAACTTTTTCTACTCCCCATGGAGGAGGCGGACCAGGAGCCGGAGTAATCGGAGTAAAGAAAAATCTTATACCCTACCTTCCCACTCCCAATGTTGCTTTTGATTCTGTTCGAAAGAAGTATTATCTGTTAGATGCAGGAGAAAAAAGTATTGGCATGGTAAGAGCATTCTGGTCTAATTTCGCTGTATTGCTTAAAACTTATGCCTGGATTCTTTCTATGGGGCCTGATGGTCTTTATAATGCTTCAGAAACAAGCATAATAAATGCCAATTATGTGCTAGCTAAGCTAAAAAAGTATTATAAACCCGCTTATGACCGTTATTGCGGCCATGAATGTACCTTGACCGGCAGAGAATATAAAAAATACGGGGTAAAGACCTTGGATATCTCGAAAAGAATTATGGATTATGGCATGCATCCGCCTACCATCTACTTCCCTCATTTTGAACCCTATGCTGAAGAAACGATAATGGTGGAACCCACCGAATCAGAAAGTAAAGAAATGCTCGACAAATTTATTAACATTATGATAAAAATTTCTAATGAAGCCAAGACAGACCCCCAGTTATTAACCACTGCCCCTCATAATACTCCCATTAGAAGGACTAATGACGCCTTTGCTGCAAAGAGAGCAATTTTGACTTATGATGATGAATTAAAACTGAAAGATGAATTAAATTATCAGGAAAAAGATATTAATTTTTAACCAGGAGGTTTAAAAATGGAAGAACAAGAACTATTATTAACTCCTCTACATGAGGAGCATTTAAAGCTAAATGCTAAAATGATCCCATTTGACGGTTTTGATATGCCAGTCCAATATAGTGGAATTATTGATGAGCATAATGCAGTGAGAGAAAAAGTCGGCATTTTTGACGTTTCTCATATGGGTGAAATTGAAATAAAAGGTAAAGATGCCCTTCCCTTTGTTGATTATCTGGTAACCAATTCTGTAATGAAGATGAAAGATGGAGACATAAAATATTCTCCCCTATGTTATCCTCACGGAGGTCAGGTCGATGATCTCTTTGTCTACAAGGTGCAGGACGATTTTGTACTTTTGGTAGTAAACGCCTCACCCAATTTTTCTATCAAAGATTACGAATGGGTTTCAAAAAATAAAGGTGATTTTGAAGTAGATATTACCAATAAAAGCAAAGAATACGGAGAAGTAGCGGTTCAAGGTCCAGACGCAATAAAACTCTTAGGACCTTTGGTAAAAGCAGATATTCCCCTAAGTGAGTTGAAACGTTTTAAGTTTATTTTTGGTGAACTTTTTGGGAAGAAGATTCTTATCTCAAGAACTGGTTATACCGGAGAAGATGGTTTTGAAATATATACCTTTAAATCTGAAGATATTATAGACATTTGGAAAGGTGTTTTAAAAGAAGGAGAAAAGTTAGGTATAAAACCATCTGGATTAGGATGTAGAGATACTACTCGATTTGAGGTCTGTTATTGGCTTTATGGTAACGATATTGATGAAACTGTAAACCCCTTAGAGAGCGGTCAAGGATGGACGGTAAAACTTGACAAAGAAAATTTTATAGGAAAAGATACTTTACTTAAAATAAAGGAAAAAGGAATTACCAGAAAATTAGTAGGACTTTATATTCCTCAAGGTGGTATCC
>CAZXYB010000135.1:0-3784 GCA_964644855.1 uncultured Atribacterota bacterium
AAATATTTGATTAATTGTTTCATCTATATTTTTAAAAGATGCCAAAACATATTTTATCTTTCTTTTTGTAACTTCCTTGATTGCTTTGATAGCTTCTTCGTCCGTAGGGTCACCCATAGCAATAACTAATTTATCATTTAACTCCATTATGGGTAACAATTTATATTTTCTAAGAGTATCTTCTGAAATATCTTTGGATAATTGAATATCAATATTACCAATATTTACCTGAACATAAGGAAGATCTAACTGTTTTCCTAAAACCCAATTTATTTCATCTTGAGTAACTCTTCCCAGGTCAATTAAAATTTCTCCGATTCTTTTTTCTTTATTTTTTTGAATTTTTAACCCTTCCTCCAATTGTTCAGGAGTAATAATTTTATAGTGTATTAATATTTTTCCCAATTTTTGAGGGTGTTTTTTCTCTTCTTGCTCTTTTTCCATATTAATATTCCTCCCTATCCAGGGGTCAGGTCTCAACATTTGATTGTCAGGGGGACGGTTCTTGTCAGGGGGACGGTTCTATTGACAATATTTTACTAGAATATTAAAATAGTACAAAAATATTGTCAATAGAACCGTCCCCCTGACAATCTGTCAAATGTTGAGACCTGACCCCTTTTTCTTGAACTTTGATTTGTTAATTTGTTGTATTATTAAAAAATCCCTGATAATACTTCTATAAGTATCATCAGGGACGAGAATTGCTCGCGGTGCCACCCTGTTTGAATGGTAATTAATCCATTCCGCTTATCAGCCAATTAACGTGGGCTATCCGATTAAGTTTACTAAATTCTTCAACTTAATTTATTTTTTAGGGGTCTTTTGGTTATCTTCTTTTTAGTTCCCTAAAGAAAGATAACCTACTCTCCTATTTATTGATTTCTCAAAATATTTAGTTTTTAAAATTTAGGTAATTTTATATAATTTCAACTAAAAAGTCAAATTAATATTATAATTCTCCAATTAACCAATTAAGAAAAGATTAAGATCGATTAACTGATTAGCCAATTAACAAATTAATACAGTATCGAGTATCGAGTATCGAGTTAGGAAAAGATTCAGGATCCTGATTTATAACTCGTATCCCGTATAAACTAGTGCAAAGCGTATAGTAAAGAAAAAAGAAAATAAAAGATAGAAAAAGTAGGGGCGTATTGCATACGCCCTCAAAAGTATTATACAATAAAAGCAATATTTTATACGGAAATGTTTTTATTTTTTAACTATAAATATTTTCTATATTTTACTTATTGGCTGTTTTTTTTCTCTAATTCCTGGCTAAAGTTTATACTAATGTTGATAACTTCCGCGGGTTTCCATAAATACCTTTTTGTCTATGGCCTTTTTGATAGCTTCGTCTCGACTGATTTTACCTTCTACCAGTAATTCTTTTAAAGATTGGTCTAAACTTATCATGCCATCTTTCCTGCCCATTTGAATGGTTGCAGGCATTTGATGAATTTTTTCTTCTCTTATAATATTTCTAATTGCCGGTGTAGCAATCATCAATTCAATAGCCGGAACTCTTCCCCCCTCATCAATGGTAGGTATTAAGGTTTGTGCAACAATACCCAAAAGAGATTCGGCAACTTGCATTCTAATTTGATTTTGTTGATGTGGAGGAAATACATTTATTACCCTTTCTACAGTTTCTGCTGCGCTATTAGTATGAAGAGTGGAAAATACCAAATGCCCGGTTTCAGCTGCAGTTACCGCCATAGAAATGGTTTCCAGGTCTCTCATTTCTCCCACTAGTATTACATCTGGGTCTTCTCTTAAAGCACTTCGTAAAGCATAGGCAAAAGAATCTGTATGAATTCCCACTTCTCTCTGGTCTATAATGCAATTTTTATGAGTATGGATAAATTCAATAGGGTCTTCAATAGTTATAATATGCTCGTATCTTTCTTGGTTTATAATGTCTATTAAAGCAGCTAATGTGGTTGTTTTTCCACTTCCGGTAGGTCCGGTAACCAATACGAAACCCTTTGATTTTTTAGTGAAAGTAGATAATTCTTTTGGTAAACCTAATTCTGCAAGAGATTTTATTTTTTCAGGAATTAGCCTAAAGGCAGCTGCTTCGCCTAATCGAGTTTTAAATATATTAGTTCTAAATCTGGTCATATCTTCCAATTCAAAAGAAAAATCTAATTCATGAAGTTCTTCGTATTTATCTTTTTGTTTATCAGAAATTATACCATAAATCATTTCATGAACATTTTGTCGATTCAGTTCAGGTAAATTTAATTTTATTAATTTACCGTTTACGCGCAGAACTGGGGGAATTCCAACAGTGATATGCAAATCCGAAGCGTCTCTTTCTTTGGTGGTAGCTAATAGTTCTCTTATGTCCATATAGTTAAATTCTTCCTCTCCTAGATTATTTATAATTAGAAAAGATTAACTGAATTTATTTATTATAATATCAGAGATAACTTTAATATGCAAAAGGAAGGCACCAATTAGCCAATTTACCTATTCACCAATTCACCGATTGCTAATTCTCCGATTCATCAATTCGTCAACTATTCAAAGACATAGACAGGCGAGCCTGCCCTCGTGAAAACGGGGGGGGGCGCCTATCCTACGAAGGACAGACACAGGGTTTTGCCCTTATATTTTTGTGCTCCCTCCTTCCTACTAAACGCTATACGCTGAACGCTCCACGCTATTACAGTCCTGCCTGTTCTTTTAGTATCTCCGCTTTATCGGTCTTTTCCCAGGTAAAATCTTCATCTTCTCTGCCAAAGTGGCCATAGGAAGCAGTTTTTCTAAAAATTGGCCTTCTGAGCTCTAAATGCCTTATAATCGCTTCCGGACGTAAATCAAAATTCTTTTTAATTATTTCTAATATTTTTGATTGAGGAATTTTTTCTGTTCCAAAAGTATCTATCATGATAGATACGGGGCGAGCCACTCCTATAGCATAAGCAATTTGTATTTCACATTTATCAGCTAATCCGGCAGCTACAATATTTTTTGCAATATACCTTGACATATAACTACCTGACCTGTCTACTTTGGTTGGGTCTTTTCCGGAGAAACATCCTCCGCCATGACTTCCAACTCCTCCATAAGTATCTACAATTATTTTTCTACCGGTTAGACCGGTATCTGCTTGAGGGCCGCCTATAACAAACCTTCCGGTAGCATTAATAAAATATTTAGTATTTTCGTCAAGATATTTTTGAGGTATGACATAATTGATGACTTTTTCTTTGATATCTTTTTTTATAATTTCATAAGAAATATCAGGATGATGTTGGGCAGCGATTACTATTGCTTCTACTCTTTTTGGGTCCCCATTTTCATATTCAACTGTAACCTGAGATTTCCCGTCAGGTCTGAGATAAGGAATTATCTTCTTTTTTCTTGCTTCTGCTAACCGATAAGTTAATTTGTGAGCTAATATTATAGGAAGGGGCATCAATTCGGGAGTTTCTCTGCAGGCATAACCGAACATCATTCCCTGATCACCTGCCCCAATAGTTTCCATATCATTTTTTTCTTCTTCCGCTTCTTTTACTTCTAGTGATTTACTCACTCCTTGATCTATATCCTTGGATTGTTCATCAATAGAGGTTAATACTGAACAAGTATCACCATCAAATCCATATTTAGCCCTGGTGTAACCTATGTCTCGTATGGTTTGACGTACTATTTTTGGAATATCAATATAGCAAGAAGTAGTAATCTGTCCGGCGACCATAACCAGTCCTGTGGCTACCAAAGTCTCTACTGCCACTCTTCCATAAGGATCTTTTTCGTAGATACCGTCCAG
>CAZXYB010000136.1:0-1273 GCA_964644855.1 uncultured Atribacterota bacterium
TAAAACTTGGAATTCCTAAAAATATTTTGATTAAAAGTAAAAAAATGGAGTCACCGTATCAATTAATGTAATGGGTGATGAGTGATGAGTGAGAAAGTTTTAAGTTACGGGTTGCAAGTTACAAATTTAAAAAACCTTTATAGTGAACTAAAAACTATAAACTCGTTTTATACTAACTAACCCAATTGGTCAATTGGTAAATCGGATAATTAGTAAATTAATAAAAGGAGGCAAAGATGAAATTTAAAAAATATGGGAGTAAGTGGATAATAAGAATCGATAAAGGGGAAGAGATTGTCCAAACCTTAAAAAAATTCTGTGAAGATAATAATATAAAACTGGGCACAATTAATGGAATCGGAGCTGTTAATAAAATAACTATTGGACTTTTTGAGACTAAAACTAAAAAATATCATACTAAAGAATTTACTGGTGATTACGAAATTACTAATTTATCTGGTAATATTTCTACTATGAATAAAGAAGTTTACCTCCACTTACATATTACTTTAGCTGATAAAAATCAGCGCGCCTGTGGAGGACATTTAAGCTCTGCTGTAATTAGCGGCACCGGAGAAATTTTAATTGAAGAGATTGAGGGAGAAATAGAAAGAGAATTTAATAAAGAAGTAGGGTTAAATCTTTTATTTTAATAAAAAAATAAGATCATGAAAAGGGCCGACCTTGTGTTTGCCCTTTTCATGACTACTCCTTTGGTATCCTTAAAAAAATTTGCCAAAAACCGTCCCCTGATAAAGTTTATAAAGTATACTTGTCATAGCAAACAATTTCTGACAAAGGTTTTCTCCCGGTTTTTGTGGTCATTTTTTTAGGATAACCTAAAGTCAACAAGTTAACTACCCGCACGCCTTCCGGAACTCCTAAGATTTCTTTAACCTGCTCTTGGTAGAAGGCACCGATCCAACAGGTTCCTAATCCTAAAGAAGCTGCCTCTAAGCTCATATGCTCGAGGGCAATAGCCAAATCTATAGAATAAGCGTGTTCTCCATTAGACATTACATAGTCAGGATTAGTCCCACAGCCCGCTATAACCACCGGGGCTTCTCCCACAAATTTCTGGTTTTTACAAGCCGGAACTAATTTTTCTCTTAAATCCTTATTTTTAACCACAATAAATTTCCAAGTTTGAGTATTTTTTGCAGAAGGAGCTAATCTACCAGCTTCTAAAATTTGTTGAAGTATTTCTTCTGGAATTTTTTTATCCTGATAACTGCGTATGCTCTGTCTTTTTTTAATTGCCTCCAATACCATA
>CAZXYB010000136.1:1373-3760 GCA_964644855.1 uncultured Atribacterota bacterium
ATTATCCAGCTCTTTTAATTCATCTTGCGCTTCGGAATTTTCTAAAGTTTCTTTATCTTTTTTCATCTTAGTTTTTCTCCTTTTATTAATAATTTTCATATCTCATGTTTATTCTCTCTTTTTAGAGAAAAGAGAATTGTTCTACATAATTATAATACTTTTTGTTTACAAAACCAAAATCTTTTACTCGGATATTCAAAAAAATATCATAAAAAATTATGCAAAATTATTTTGAAGTGATATAATTAATTTGTAGAGATGTATTTTTTTTCAATTACTTTTTGGGTCTTTTGGGAGAATATTTATTATGAAAATTACCACAAGGCAAAAAGAATTTTTACAAATTTTAATAGATTTATACCAACAGAAAGGCTCTCCCATTCATTATTCAGAAGTAGCTCAAAAAATGGGATTAAGCAAATGGACTGCCTATGATATGTTGCAATTACTCCGCAGAGAAGGTCTCCTGGAAATAGAGTACCTAATCCCGGAATCAAACAACCATAGATGGGAAAAATTAGGCCGTTCTACTATCACCTTCTTCCCTACTAAAAAGGGATACACAGTCTCTAATCTTCCCCAAAGAAAACTTCCCACAAAAATAGCTGAACTTGATAAATTAAAAAAGAATATCATTCAAAAATTTGAGGAAATTAAGGGAAAGTTTAACTTAAAAGACCTGTTTAAAGAAGCCTTGCAAAGCAAATCTCCGCTTATTTTTTGTGCTTGTGTATTGCTTATTTTAATCCTTCTCATTAAAAAAATTACCGAGGGGATTACCGAGATACAATTATTAAGCCAAGTAATTCCTGCTGATGCAACAAATACCTATATTGAATTAGCTTTAACTGTATTTGTAGGAATGTGTTTTGGGGTTCTTACTAAATATATAAATAATATTCCAAAATATGTAACCGGCCCAAATAATAGTCTGGACGAATATGCAGGTTACATTCAAACTTATAATCAATATGTTTCTCAAATGGATAAAAAAGAGCAAAAATCATTATTAAATTTCTTAAAAGACACCTTAAATGAAATAAATGTAAAAAATAAAACTTAACTTTTTTTTAAAATAATTTTTAGAATCTTTGTTATAGGAGGAAAATATTATGATGGATTATATTGAAAAATTAAAAACCTATACCAGTAAACAAACGATAAATCTTATTATGAAAGCTTTAGCAAATAGTTCTGACAAAAATCTTATTCGACTGACTTATGCTGCGGAAAGAATCGCTCCCAAGTTCAAACCCGAAATAGGTAAGGTAAGAAAGATGTTTGAAGACAGATCCCCTGCTTATCTACTTGCCAAAAAACTACTAACGGAAATTCATCCTAATGTTCGGGATAAAATGGTAATGAACTTTATGATTAAATATATTCTGATGGGTCCAAAAGTAAGAGAAGATTTTCAAAAAAAAGAAGGTATCCCCTCTCCTGCTACGATAGTAATTAGTCCTACTATGAGATGCAATCTTAGATGTATTGGCTGTTACGCCGGGGATTATTCTAAAAAGGATGACCTGCCTATTGAATATGTAGATAAAGTTATAACTGAAGGTAAAGAGATAGGAACATATTTCTATGTTATCTCCGGGGGCGAAGCCTTTATAAGAGATGATATGTTAGATATCTATAAAAAACACAATGACGCCGCCTTTATGATCTATACCAACGGAACTTTTATAGATAGAGATATGGCTTTTAAACTACAAGAATTAGGTAATGTTGCTCCAGCAATGAGCGTAGAAGGATTTGAAAAAGAGACTGATGCCCGTCGAGGTAAAGGGGTTTGGAAAAAGGTAATGCAGGCTATGGATAACTGCCGAGAAGCCAAATTACTTTATGGTTTCTCTATTACCCCTACTAAATATAATACTGAAATGGTTTATAGCGATGAACTTATGAAAATATTAGCAGAAGATAAAGGTTGCAGCTTTGGCTGGTACTTTACTTATATTCCTATCGGTAGAAACCCTGACGTTGGTTTAATGCAAACACCAGAACAAAGACTCTATGGCTGGAGAAGAGTTAATTATCTGAGAAATAAATATCCTGTCTTCATCGGGGACTTTTGGAATGACGGAATGCACGTAAACGGTTGTATCGCTGGAGGCCGCCAATATTTACACGTAAACGTAAAGGGAGATTATGAACCCTGTGTCTTTCAACATGAGGCTACCCACAATGTAAGAAATACCTCTTTAAAAGAGGCTTTGGGTTCTCCCTTATTTAGAAAAATAAGAGAGGAACAAAAAAGGCCAATTTTTGTTAATAATCGAATGAGACCTTGCATGATTATCGACCATCCTGAAATATTAAGAGAAGTAGTTAAAGAAACCGGTGCTTACCCTACTCACGGAAATGCTCAAACAGTCTTAACT
>CAZXYB010000137.1:0-3736 GCA_964644855.1 uncultured Atribacterota bacterium
TTTATCTTTATCTCAATATCTCCTTTAACAAAACCCTTCAAAGGAGACAAAAGCCCGGTAATAGTATTTTTTATAATTTTCGCTATAAAGGGATTCATCGGAACTATTTTCCCATCTACTTTCACCAAAGTTGAAGACTCTAAAGAAGAACAATCTTTAAGAGTTTTGTTTCCTTTAACAATCTCCCGAGCTAAACCATAACAATCTTTATATCCACATCCCCCACAATTCAAATTAGGTAATTTAAATGATTTATTAATGGTAATTTCCACTATCTTTTTTATATCCTCATCATTTAAAATATTAAAATCGTAGGGCTTCGTGTCTACCCCTTTGGAAGCAAAACCAGCTGTGCAAAGCTGTAATCCATCAAATAATTCATCCTTTTCGCTCTCCTCTCTTAAGCACACAATTTTGGGAAAAGTTTTTTCCTTTTTAAAACCTTCTACCAAAATAATGTCGGCTTCAAAATATTTTATAATCTCTTCTAAATTTTTTTCATTCTTTAGAAATATTACTGACTCTTTGGGAGTAATTGCCGCTATCTGGGTTAGACTTTCTTTGTATTTTGAAGTATCCGAATTGGCCAGGTCAAGATCTTCGTTAATATGTTTTACTACTGCTACTTTATAACCTCTTTTCGTTAATTCATCGGATAGTTTTAGGGTCAAAGTGGTTTTACCACTTTTCTTGTATCCTGTTATACCGATAATTTTCATTAATTATTACCTCTTTTTAATAATTATTTTAACACATTTATCATCATCCAGGTAGAGATTAGAAAAAGAAATATAGCATAAATATTTTTTAACAAAATTTTATCCACTTTTATAGATATCCGAGAACCAGCTTGAGCTCCCACAAAAACCACTAAAGCCAAAATTAAAGCCATTGAAGGTTCAAAGTGTCCGGCAAAAAAATGTCCCCAAAAACCAAATAGTGCAGTTACCCCTACCATAAGACAGGAAGTTCCTACTGCAACTTTCATGGGAACTCCCAGTAATAAAACCATTAAAGGGACTTTTATTATCCCTCCTCCAATACCTAATAAACCCGCCATTAAACCAGCCAGAGCAGTGAGCGGAAGCCCGAGTAAAAGATTAACTGAATATTCCTCTTCTCCAAATTTTCTTAGCCAGTAACCCCATTTCCTCTGATTAATAAATTTATCCTGAATTTTTTTAATGGGTTTTATCATAAAATACCCGGAAAAAACCAGAACCAAAATGAATAATATTTTTAATTCTTTAATTCGAATAAAGGAAGAATAATAACCGCCCATAAGGGACATAATAGCAGTCAAAGGCTCGATTATTAAAGCTAATTTCCAATCTATTAATTTAACTCGATGATATACTAAAGAAGCGGAAATAGAGAGAGCCATTATTATAAAAATACTAATTGCTGTAGCTTGATAAAAAGGAAAACCAAAGACTAATAAAATAGGAACATAAAGTACTCCGCCACCTATGCCGATCATAGAACTAATACCCGAAGCAATAAAAAATGCCAGGTACATAAAGACTAACTCTGTCATATTATATCCCATACTTTAAAATGAATTCTTTGTAACTTTTGGAATTTTCTCTGTACTTATATCAAGAATGGTCATTTGTTTTGAAAAGTGTACTATGTACATTAATATATCAAAGGATTATTTAAATATCAAGAATTTAGGAAATAATCTATTTTTTCTCTCTGCTCGCATTATTTTTTTCTATCTTCAAAAATATCTCCACCAGCTGAAGGTCAAATTGGGTGCCGGCACATCTTTCGATCTCTTTTAGAGCTTTAGTCTTGCTTATTGGTGCTTTATAAGGACGACGGGACTGCATCACATCATAAGCATCGATAATAGAGATGATGCGGGAAAGAAGAGGAATTTTTTCTCCTTTTAGACCTTCCGGGTAGCCGGTACCATCCCAGCGTTCATGGTGATAGAGGATCTCCTGGGCGATGGGGGCAAAGTCAGGGATGTTCTTGGCCATACGATAGCCTATACGGGAGTGTTCCCTCATCTTCTTCCATTCGGAAGGAGTTAGAATATAGGTCTTAAAAAGAATACTATCTGGAATACCAATCTTACCGATATCGTGAAGTAAGGCTAAGAGTTTTAAGTTTCCTAATTGGTATTCGCTAAGCCCCACTTTTTTACCCAAAGAAAGGGCTAACTCCTGGAGTCTCTGGGCATGATCAAAGGTATGGGGATCCCGCTCGGCTAAGATGATGCGGAAGACCTCTAAAAAGTGTTTTTCCCGACTTTTACTATTGAAGAGCTTATCCTGATACATGTTACGGTCAGCCTCTTTAAAGAGAGAGTTTATATTTTTATATTCTCCTTCCTGGGTGGCATGACCTAAAGAGACATTCAGTCTTAAGTAAGTGGGCTCTATCTTATCCTGCTGACAGACCTTCTTGATCCTCTCACAGAAGCTATGGGCCTCTTCGGAGGTAGTAGAAGGCAGAAGGATGGCAAATTCATCTCCCCCGATACGGGCCAGGATATCTCCCTGGCGGGATAAGGAAGTAAGGATCTGGGAGAGGTGTTTTAAGAATATATCTCCTTCTTGGTGACCGAAAGTATCATTAATGACTTTTAGGCCATTGACATCGAGCATCACTATGCTTAGAGGGTAGTAACGGGGGAAATTGCACCTTTCCAGTTCTTCTTCGAAGTAGGCTCGATTATAAAGACCGGTTAGGGAGTCATGGAAGCTTAGGTGTTTGATTTTCTCTTCAGAGCTTTTACGCTCGATAGCAGTAGCTACCTGAGAAGAAACGAATTCCATAAGCTTGATGTCGCTTTCGGAATAGAGGTTAGGATTGGTGTAGCTTTGGACAGCCATAGCGCCTATAACGTGATCTTCAACTTTTAAAGGAACTCCCAGCCAGATAGATTCATCAGTTGTAGAGCCCATGAGAGTCAATATTCCCTGATTAATCATTTCTTTATATTGCTTATTATTGTTAAACAGGGATTTGCCTGTTTTTATAACATAAGTAGTGAGAGTATTGGAAGTGCTAAAGTTTGAAATAGGGAAATCATCATCTTCCTCATCGACATGATAAGGAAAAAAAATATTATCTTTTTTCTCATCCAGCAAAGCAATATAGAAATTAGTAGTATCGATAATATTACCTAATTCTTGATGGATTATAGGATAAAGCTGATCAAGAGATATGGAGGAATTAGCGGCTTTAGAGATATTGTATAGGACTTTTTGTATTTTCTCGCTCTGTTTACGTTTGGTGATATCGTGATATAAAGCAATAATACCCATAACTTCATCATTAATTTTTACGAAGGAAGTGAAAATACGTACCGGAATAAGAGTTCCATCTTTCTTTTGTCTAGTAGTTTCAAAATTAGTTAAATCTTCATTTAAAATTTTACGGGTTAAATCTTTCCCCTCTTTAATCCTGTCTTTAGGATAAAGACCGATTTCATCGATATTCTTACCCAGTACCTCTTCTTTGGTATAACCAAAGAGCCGGGTAAAAGCAGTATTGACATCCAGGATAGCCCCTTCAGTGCCTTGATAGAAAACGGCATCCGGAATATTTTCAAATATACTGGAAAATTTTTTTTCACTCTGGCGTAATTTTTCTTCTTCTTTCTTACGTTTTGTAATGTCCTGATATAAAGTTACAAGGCCCTTTAACTTGTTATCAATCTTAACTGGGGCAGAAGAAATAAATACCGGAAACTCACTTCCGTCTTTTCTTTTTCTTATTG
>CAZXYB010000138.1:0-3717 GCA_964644855.1 uncultured Atribacterota bacterium
CAATAGATAGTTTTATTTTTTTAAAAGAAAGTTACGCAAAAGAATATAAAGGCATTAAGATGAAAAAAATTTCTATACAATTAGAAAAAGAGACAGTCGAAATAAATCTTTCGGATAATACAGAAATTTTATCCACTGAACTAGCCAAACCACTTAGCGATCCAGCTTTTTTTATTCAAAAGGCTTTGGCAGATTCTATAGATAGCCCAAGCTTAGATAAAGTTATTGAGCAAAAACTAAAGAAAAACCCAGAAGCAAAGGCAGTAGTGGTAATTTCTGATAATACGCGGCCTGTTCCCTACAAGGGGGAAGCGGGAATATTATGGCCAATTATTGAAAGGCTTTTAGCTAAAAATATTTCTAATGACCGTATTCTTATTTTAGTAGCCACCGGTACGCATCGCCCGTTAATTGCAAAAGAATTAAGAGAAATATTAGATCCTCGGGTATTTGACTATGAAATTCCCATAAAAAACCACAATTGCCGAGATAAAAATAATTTAACTTATTTAAGTAAAACTAATCGGGGTAGTTCCGTATATATTAATCGTGATTATATGAAGGCAGATATTAAAATACTTACTGGTTTAGTAGAAACACATTTTATGGCCGGTGCATCGGGAGGAAGGAAATCAATCTGTCCGGGACTCATAGGAGAAGAAAGTATCTATATATTCCACGGAGCGCCTATGTTAGCTTCTCCAAAGTCTAGTGACTTGATTATAGATGATAATCCCTGTCACCAGGAGGCTTTAGAAGTAGCCAAGAAAGCAGGAGCAGATTATATTCTCAACGTTACCCTTGACCAGAATTTTAAGATAACAGGAGTATTTGCCGGAGATTTAGAAAAAGCTCACGAGCAAGCTGTAAAACAAATAAAAAAATACGTTACTATACCCCTGGATAAAGAATATGATATTGTTATTACTCATGCTGGCTTTGTAGGCATTAATCATTATCAAGCAGCTAAAGCTGCAGTAGTAGCTATTCCGGCTTTAAAACCCAACGGTAAGTTAATTATGATAGCAAATAATAATGATAAAGATTTGATCGGCAGCGAGAAATATAAAACAGTTTTACATTTATTAAAAATAATAGGGGTAAAACAGTTTAATCATTTAATTTTATCACCCGATTGGACTTTTATTCCCGACCAATGGCAAGTGCAAATGTGGACTCGCTTGTTTTTCAAAATTCCTCCAGAGAATTTTATCTATTACAGTCCCCGGCTTTCTTTTAATAATTACAAAATTATTCCAGGTCTTGATGGAAATATGTTTTTACCTGCAAATAAAAGATACAAAGGAACTTTAAAAGATATTTCTCAAATAATTGAGGGTGCAATTGACAAAATAGATGAGGAATTTAAAGTAAAGGGTAGAAAGGGATTTAATGTTGCTTTTTTAAGCGACGGACCTTATGGGGTACCTATAAAAATATAGGTCTTATTCTATATAACTTTAGATACATATAGTATTGTTATATTTTTAGATTATATCTTTGGAGAAACTTGGAATTAACAATAAATTTATCTGATCTTAAATTAATTATATTAGAAAAAAAACGTTAAAAAATAATTTTTTAAAAGGAGCGTAAAGATATGCAAAAAATTGGATTTATCGGAATTGGTATTATGGGAAAACCAATGGTTAAAAACTTGATCAGTGCAGGTTATTCGACAGTCGCTTACGATATTAATAAAGATGCCTTGGGAGAGGTGATTTCTTATGGAGCTGAAAAGGGTTCTTCTTGCCAAGAAGTTGCTTCCCAATGCGACATAATAATTACCATGTTACCGAATTCACCGGATGTAAAAAAAGTAGTATTAGGCAAAGAAGGAGTTATTGAAGGAGTGAAAGAGGGCCAAATTTTAATTGATATGAGTTCAATTGCTCCCCTTGTATCCCAAGAAATTGCTAAAGAACTATACGAAAAAGGAGTAGAAATGCTTGATGCTCCGGTTAGTGGGGGTCAGGAGAAAGCAAAGGCTGGTACGCTTGCTATTATGGTCGGAGGAAAGGAAGAAGTTTTTAAAAAGTGTAAACCTATTTTAGAGGTCATGGGTAAACCTATCTTGGTTGGTGATATTGGAGCAGGCCAGACCACTAAATTAGTTAATCAGGTAATAGTGGCAATTAATATCGCTGCTGTAGCAGAGGGATTACTCTTGGGTAAGAAGGCAGGAGTTGATCCTAAAAATATATTTAATGCAATTAAGAGTGGATTGGCTGGCAGTCAATGTTTAACTGATAAAGCACCGAGGATGTTTACTGGGAATTATGAACCTGGTTTTAGAATGAAATTACATGTTAAAGATCTTACCAATGCTTTAGAAACTAGCCGAGAGTTACATAATGCTATGCCTCTTTCGGCTCAAGTTATGGAGATGATGCAGACACTTATGGCTGACGGACATTCGGAAATCGATCATGGTGGGTTAGCTTTGTTTTATGAAAAAATGAATGAAATTTCATTGAAGTATCCAGAAGAAAAATAAATTTAACGACTGTTGCCGAAGATAGTGTACCCTGTAAAAGTAATAGCCATTCCAAATCTACATTTAAACAATTTCGAATTAAGAAAGACTTAACATAAGCATCTTTACTCACCTAATAATTTTTTTTTCTGAATAAGAATTTTAGATAAAATAACTATTTATATAAGGTTAAAGAATTTTTTCTTACCAGTAGAGATAATATCTTCTTTAGACAAAATATCCAAAAATTCCGGTGTGGAGAATTATAATTTTCCTATAGATTTATGGGCTCAAATAGTATATCATAGTTTAAACTATTGCGAATAGAAAAAAGATGAAAAAGAGGATATTTTAAAGATATTAAGAATTTTATGGCAGGGTCGCTTAGCCAGTTTTGCTATTGAAACAAAAGATTTAGATGTGGGGCAGTCAGAAGAAGTAATTCAAAAGCAAGTAGAAGTTTTTAAGGAATACAAAGAAAAAATGTGGCAATGATGGGAAGGCAGTATATATGATGGTAGATAAAAAAAATATAGAAAAAAAATATTCTATTGGCGTTGATTTGGGAGGAACGAATATTGTCAGTGCAACAGTGAATTATCAGGGGAAGATAGTAAACCGCTTAAAAGTTCCAACTTTAGCCGAAAGAGGTAAAGAAGCTACCATTAAAAGAATAATAGAGACAATCCATGAAAATATTATTCAATCCACTATAGCTCTTGACGATATAATAGGAATAGGGATTGGAGCACCAGGTCCTCTTGATGTTAAAAGAGGAATAATCAATTTTGCTCCCAATCTTCCCGGATGGAGAGATATTCCTTTAAAGAAAATATTGGAAGATGAATTTAATATGAAGGTTGTTTTGGAAAATGATGCCAACGCAGCTGCCTGGGGGGAAAGGTGTTTTGGAGCAGGCCAAGGTGTAAATAATTTAGTATGCTTTACCCTGGGAACCGGAATCGGCGGTGGAATAATTATTGACGGAAAGATATATCATGGTAGTAACTATGGAGCAGCAGAGTTAGGACATATGACTGTAAATAAAGATGGTCCCCGTTGTAATTGTGGCAATTATGGGTGTTTGGAAGCTTATTCTTCGGCTACCGGAATAAAGAATAGGATAAAAAACAGAATAAAAGAAGGAATAAAGAGTGATTTTTTAAACTTTAATAATGATGATAAGTTATTTGAATCACTCAGATTAAAATCAATTTTTGAAGCCGCCCGCAAAGGGGATA
>CAZXYB010000139.1:0-3665 GCA_964644855.1 uncultured Atribacterota bacterium
TATTCACTAACGACTATCTCATTCTGCATTTGGTATTTTATTCCCCAACCAGTTAATCAGTTAATCAGGTAACCAAGTAACCAGCTAATCAACTAATTGAATTATCTTGCATTTAATACTAACGACTATTCACTAACGACTATTTTAATGTCCTCCCAGAGTTATCTTTTCTTCAGGGAAGGCTTTGATGTAGAATTCTACCCAGAAAGACTTATTGGCTTGTTTGTAGTTAAGGGTTATTTCCCGGCAATGAAGGTCTCGAGTGATTCCAACTATACTGTTAGTCAGTTTAAAATCCTTTAAATCGACCACGCCTCTATATTTAATTCTCCAATCATCGGTTACTTGTAAATCAAGTGTGGAATTTATCTTCTTGGTCCACTCTTTAGTATTTAGATTATAATAGGAACTAAAATTCATCTTCCAGTCCTCTTTTGGCTTGTACTCTAATTTGGCCACCAAATTTCCAAAATTTTCGCTAATAAAATTATAATTGGTAGATAAATCCAGCTTAACTTTTTCTGTTGGTTTTAAGGTTAATTTTCCACTTACCGAATTGGTTAAAGGAGTGATGTAATCAAAATTAAAAGGAGTAGGCCCTTCTGATTTGTTATAACCATAAGATAGAGTAGAGGAAATATAGGGGTTGTAAGCTGCCTTCAAATCCACTTTCACTCCTGCCAAATAGCGGGCTTCTCCGGTCAAATAAACATCCTGCCGAAAAATTCCCGAAGGAGTCAAAGTAAAATATTCACCCAACTCAAAAGGTCTCTTAACATTAATAATATATTCTCCGCGCCAATTATCTTCTTCGGTAGCCGCCTCATAAAAATGTGCCACCGAGCCATCAATATCATAAGTAATTTTAGTATCTCCGATGGTGGCAGCATTTTTGTTAAAGACAAATTCAGGCAAGCGATCAATTATTTTAGAAATATTTTCTCCGGTATAATCATCTCCATCCAGGTCAAACCTCTTTTCAGTTGTTAAATTTAAAGTATAGCCCTCACCCTTATATTTTAGAGTCCATTTCGGTTTTAATTCGCGGTCTGCTATTTCCCAACTGGCTGGGTTGTTATCAGTATAGAGCAAAGTTAGTGCAGAATTTAAATTATCGGTTAAGGTATAATTATAATCCAATTTAACATTTCCGCTTAAGCTCAAATTTTCTTGCTTAAACCCGGTTCCGCTAAAATTATATTTTGAGGTAAGTTTGAGATTATAGTTCTCTCCCTTTTTATCTAAAGTAAATTGAGATTTTAGGGTATTGGAAAAAAGTTCTGCCCCCCGAGCCCTACTTCCGCTGTAATTAAGAGTTAACCGGGTTTTTACATCTCCCTCCCATTCTTGGTCATAAGTTGTTCTTCCTGAAACTTTCAATGTGCCGCTTTCTTTTTCTTTAATTTGGTATAAATAGAGAGAAGTTTCTCCGGGAGTATCTTCATCTCCTATTTCCCAGGTATGTTCTACACCAGTACCAATCCCTCTCTTTTCGAACCAATCTACATATAGGGTGCCATAAGATTTCTCGTTTATATAATAATTAAAAAAAGTCTTTATAAACCAACCATCCGTGCTATTTTGCCCTATTTTAGGAATAATAGGTTTCTGAGTTTTACGGTCTAAGAAAATTAAAAAATAGGGAAGGGAAATAATTTTAATATTTCCTTCATACCAGGAGATATTACGGGCAATTATTTTATCTTTGAGATAGATAATCATTTCTTTGGCAACAATATGATAATGAGGTTCTTCTAATTCACAGGTGGTGAAATTTCCATCAGCAATTTCTACCTTATCGGGGAAATTTTCCATTTTCTCTCCGCTATAATACATTTTTCCCTTTATACCTTCCCCAGTTACTTCTCCTTTTAATCGGAGTAAAATTGTTTTTTCTGTCTTCCAATTATAAGAAAGTTCTTCACAGTAAGTTTCTGTCTCATCTTGTAGAAAATAAACCTCTCCGGAGGCAGATAGAAGGTTGGTGGTTAAATTAATCTTTAGATATTCAGCTTTTATTTCGATATCCTTATATTTAAAATCTACTTCGTCCTTGGCGATAATCAGGTCTTCTTCATCGATTTTTTCATAAGTAATATATTCCGCGGTAAGGGAGATATCTAATTCTTCTTCTTCTGTTTGTTCTTCTTCCTCTGCTGTTGCAGCTGCTTCTTCTGTTTGTTCTATTTCTTCTGTTCCCACAGCTTCTTCAGTTGCTGGTGTTTCTTGCGCTTCTTCTGTTTCGAATATCTCTCCTGTTTCTCCTGTTTCTTGTGCAAAAGATATCAGGGCAAACCCGAAATTCAAACTTCCCAAATTTACCCCAAAAACCAATAAAAATATTATTAAAAAAGTTCCTACATTCTTTATCTTTCCACTTTGTACCATATTTCTTACATTTCCTTACAGGACGTCTTTATCCGAATTAAAAAATATAAATTGACGTCGAATCTATTTGAGTTTTTAGTTTATTGATTTATCCTATACGCTAAACGCTCTACGCTATATTTTATACTAACGACTACCTGATCTTGCATTTTGCATTTTACTTCCTAACTAGCTAACCAATTAACCAGCTAACCAACTAACCAAATTCACTTCTTCTCTGCTCCGAACATAATAAATATTCCCAAAAGACCAAAAACCATATTAGGAGACCAGGCTGCCAGAATTGGGATCAATATTCCTCCTCTGCCTAGTGATCGGGCAGTAGAAAGAAATAAATAATAAAGAAAGACCAGGACAATACTGATAATCACTCCAGTAGCCTTACTCCCTCGTTTTACCCGTAAGCCCAAAGGCACTCCCAGTAACACAAAGATTAGTCCACTAAAGGGAATAGAATATTTCAAATAGAGGTCTACTTCAAAATTTTTAGTATCTGCACCTGCTTGTTGCAAAATATCTATTTGCTGCCTTAACTCTTTACTGCTCATTTCCTGAGGGCTTCTCTGATTTTTAAAGAATTTTTGTAGGTCTTCTTTGACAATTATATCCATATTGGTAAAACTCATCTCGTAAGTAATCTTACCCTCTTCATCGTAATTATATATAGTTCCATTCTCCAGTTTCCAGGTATCAACCACCCACTTGCCACTCTTGGCAGTTATCATTCGGGGAAATCTTTCCCGAGTCATTTCATAAATCATGATATCCTGCATAATCATATTTTGTTCATCAAGCCGGTTTATGTAGAAATAACGATTTTCAGCATCACGGAAAAAGACATTTCGCCTGATGTTAGGTGGACCTTTCTTTAATACAATCTCCCGGATAATATTCTGGGAAATATGGTTAGCCTCAGGAACAATATAATCATTAATTGCAAAAGCCAAAATACTTATGGCAAAAGCTGCAGTTAAAAAAGGGATCATTATTCTACGCAAGCTTATTCCTCCTGCTCTCATAGCAGTTATTTCACCATCTGTAGATAGGCGGCCAATAGCTAGTTCACTGGAGGCTAGCAAAGATATAGGGAAGGTTACTACCAGAAATGCCGGAAGTCGATAGGCTAATAATTTGACAATATATTGCCAGGGTACCTTCTTATTAATCAACATATCCGTTAACTCAAAGAGAGTCTGCATAACTAACATAATGGTTAAGGCGGCAACAGCCAGCGCCAGAAAACTCATTACTTCCTTTACGATATAGCGGTCTAATAT
>CAZXYB010000140.1:0-3662 GCA_964644855.1 uncultured Atribacterota bacterium
AAAATTGCCCTGTCTAACATTGATGAAGTAGTGCAGATTATTAAAAAATCAGATAATGCAAAAACAGCGCACGCTAAACTGAAAAGCAGATTTGGATTGAGTGATATTCAGGCACAGGCCATTTTAGATATGAAATTGCAGCGTCTTACATCTCTGGAGACCGAAAAGATATTAGAAGAATATTTAAGGTTAATAAAACACATTGCCTATTTAGAAGATATATTACAAAATGAAAAAAAACTTATGTTGATAATTAGAGACGAGCTGTTAGAAATGAAGGAGAAATACGGTGATGAGAGAAGGACTGAGATAATAGAAGACGAAGGAGAGTATGAGATTGAAGATTTTATTAGTTTAGAGGACATTGTTATAACTTACACCCGGGACGGATACCTTAAACGTCTTCCTTTGAGCACTTATAGAAAACAGAGGAGGGGAGGAAAGGGCAAAATTGGCATGACTACTAAATTAGAAGACCTTGTAGACCATGTGTTTGTCACTACTAACCTTCATGATATCTTATTTTTCACCAGCAAAGGGATAGTTTACAGAAGGAGGGCATATCAGATTCCCGAGGGAGGAAGAACTTCCCGGGGGGTTGCGGTAATTAATTTATTAGGTATTGGCAAAGATGAACACGTCACTACTCTTATTCCTATAGAGAGCAATGAATTAGCAGAATCAAAAGAAGAAAATAACGAAAAATCCCTATTTATGGCTACCAAAAAAGGGAAGATAAAAAAAGTTTCTCTTTCCCGTTTTTCTAACCTAAGAAATATCGGTATTATTGCTCTACGTCTCTTACCCGAAGATGAATTAATCGGAGTAAAGCTTGTTGAGGATAAGGTGCATGTTATTTTAACTACCAAGAAGGGAAAGTCTATCCGTTTTTCGGGAGACCTGATAAGATCCATAGGGAGAATCAGCCTTGGGGTGAAAGGCATAGTTTTAAAGCCCGAAGATTTTCTTGTAAATATTAGTTTAGTCCCCCCGGATACGGATAAGTACTTACTATTAGTTACCGAGAAAGGATATGCTAAAAGAACAGATTTAAAGAAATTTAGAGAGTTTAGTAACCGAGGTGGCCAAGGGTCGAAGTCTATCAAGATTACTAAAGAAAGAGGTCTGGTAGTAGATGTTAAAGTAGTGAGCGAAGAAGACGAACTAGTATTAATCAGCCAAAATGGGATTGTTATTCGGGTTCAGGTGAAAGAGATTCGTCATACCGGGAAATACACGCAGGGAGTTAGGGTAATGAACCTTGCTTCGGAAGATAAGGTAGCCAGCGTTGCCCTGGTGTCGAGTGAAAATATTGATTTAAACTAAACAAGTTTTAAAAATAATAACAAAGATATAAACCTAACCCGGTGGAACCCAGAGGAATTTTGACAAAATTAAGTCCGAGTGCTAAAATTATAAAAATTTAATAATAGGCCGATGATGGGGAGAGTAGGTTGAAAATTTTTTGCAGTAGAGATTTTTCAACCGAAAACCAGCCCGGAGGCTTAAGATGAATCTTACAAAAAGAGTAAATCTTTCGGGAGAAGACCCTTACAGCTGTTAAGAGAGCTCCGGAAACACGTTGTTTTCGGTGAAATAAAGTGGAACCACGAAAATCTTTCGTCTTTATATTTAAAAATATATGGCGAAAGATTTTTTTATATGCTTACAACTAATTTGAAAGGTTGGTAGATAATTATGAAGAAAGAAACCATTAATATCGGAATATTAGGACTGGGCACAGTAGGACAGGGAGTACTTAAAATTTTACGTGAAAATAAAGAATTTATCGAACAAGGGATATTCCCTTGTAAGATAAATATAAAAAAAATAGCCGACAGGAATAAAAAGATAGTATTTGATAATAAAAATTATTATAAAATTTTAACCGATTCCGCCGAAGAGGTAGTAGCTGATCCGGAAATTGATATCATAGTGGAGACTATCGGCGGTTTTGAACCGGCAAAAAATTTGATTATGCAAGCCCTTAAGTCAGGGAAACACGTAGTTACTGCCAATAAAGAAGTAATTGCCGGGGCGGGATATGAGATTTTAGATTTAGCCCGGGAAAATAAAGTGTATTTTCTTTTTGAAGCAAGTGTCGCCAGCGCTATCCCTATTATTGGGGCACTTTCTCATTCTCTTACTTCCTATAAATTGAGGGAAATAATAGGGATTTTAAATGGTACTACCAATTATATCCTCACCAAGATGAGCGAAGAAGGCAAAGATTATGAAGAGGCCTTAAATGAGGCTCAGGAGAAGGGATATGCCGAGGCTGACCCCAGCAAAGACATTGATGGATTTGATGCATTTAACAAGATATTTATTCTTTCTGCCATTGCCTTCAGGGCGAAGATCGATCCGGATAATATCTATTACGAGGGGATAAAAAATATTTCTAAATTAGACATTGAATATGCCCGAGAATTGGGTTATACCGTTAAACTTCTGGCTTTGGCCCGAAATACTGGTTTGGATTTAGATATCAGAGTTCATCCGGCATTAATACCTAAAAAGCATACTTTGGCTAATATTGGTGGTGCCTACAATGGAATTCTGTTTCGGGGAGGGGAGTTTGGAGACTTAACCTTTTCCGGTCTGGGAGCTGGGGCATTGCCTGCAGGAAGTATGATTGTCAGTGATGTAGTAGAGATAATTAAAAATTATGATAATTATAATAACCGCTATAATTATTTTAAAAAGAAAAAGATCAGGGATTTCAGCCAAACTCGTTCTTCTTACTATTTAAGAATTAGAGTAAAAGACAGGCCCGGGGTACTGGCGGAGATTGCCGGCGTTTTCGCCCAGAAAAAAGTCAGCTTTCTTTCTGTTATACAAAAGGGAGAGGCCGGAGAAGTAGCAGACATTGTTTTCTTGACCCATCAGGCCAAAGAAGGCAATGTTCAGGAGGCTTTAAAGGAAGTTGCCCGCTTAGAATGCGTAGAAAAAATATGTAGTGCCATTAGAGTAGTGGAAATATAAATTAGCGTAGAGCGTGTAGCTGAACTAGCGTGGAGCGTACAGCGTATACCGGATAGTGAAAAAGGAAGAAGCCAGAATCCAGGAGCCAGAAGATAAATTAGTATCGAGTATCGCGTATATAGTACATAGTAAAGAAAACAAAAAGAGAAAAGAGTAGGGGCGTATTGCATAGGCCCTAACAAACAAGCTCAATCCGGGATTGCCGCGCTCACTTTGTTCGCTCGCAATGACAGAAAAGCCAGAAAAGTTTTGAGTTTTGAATTCTGCTTTTTGCTTTAAATTTTCTGTTTAATTGGGAAAGTGTTTTGTTGATCTAAAACTATACGCTACCCGCTACCCGCTATACGCTATATTCATCGACTAGTAAAGGAGAGAAAATTTATGATAAAAATTAGAGTTCCGGCGACTACCGCTAACCTGGGTCCGGGTTTCGATTGTCTGGGTTTGACTTTAAAACTGTATTTAAATCTAGAAATAGAAGAGATAGCACAGGGCATGATTATTGAATACCATGGAGAAGGAGCAGAAAATTTTTCAGTAATGAAGGATACCTTAATCGAGAAATCAGCCGAATTAGTTTTAAAACAGATAGGTCAGGATAAATCTAAAAAAGGATTAAAGATAAAGGTTTTTAACCAAATTCCGATTACCCGGGGGTTGGGTAGCAGTGCATCAGC
>CAZXYB010000141.1:0-1804 GCA_964644855.1 uncultured Atribacterota bacterium
GTAAGAATGGCCTGGAATGATAAGTAAAGATAAGGGGTCCAATCTTTAAAAAGAACAGGAAAAGAACAGGGACAGTTCTCTGTTTCCTATTTACCTCTCTGAAACCCTTTGTTTACAAGGCTTTCAGACCCCCTTCAGGGATGCCCTAAAAACGCACGTAGAGAGCCTTTAAATGGGCCTCAATTTTCGAAAAAACGGTAATTACGACGTTTTTTTTAGCCTTTTTTGGCTTCCCCGAAACTCTGTAACTCTTACAGGAAGCCATTTTTAAATTTTGAGAGGGCAAAAATAGGTCAAAAAACACTCATTTTCCGAGGGTAAAACCATAGGTTGAGGCGAAATTTGCTCATATAATCAAAATAGGAAGCCCACTCCTGAAACCCTTATTATATAAGGCTTACAGGAAGCTATTTCTTCACAGATTTTACGCCATTTCCCCTCTGTCATTACAAGATACAGTATAAACAAGAGAAATCAATATATATAGAATTAGAGGATTATCAGTTTTTATAGGGGGAAAATAGTAAGACTCTAAAACGTAGAAAATATAAGGGTTTCTGCGTTTTTTTGTTATATTGAATGTTGGTAATGGTTCTAAAATAGGGAGAAAATAAGGCAAAAAGGGCTAAAAACCCCACTTTTAGCAGCCTGAAAGCCCTGTAAAATAAGGCTCTTAACGAAATATTGCCGTAGCGGCGTTTCTTTAGGTTGTCTGGAGTGATTGTTCGTATTTTTAAGATGCGCATATAACATAGCTTAGAGTTGCTTATTTTGGATGTGAGCAGAAAGCCTTATTTTATAAGGCTTTCGGGAGGTCTTTTTCCATAATTTTAGATAAAACAGGGACACCTATTTTCTAAAATATTCAATAATTAATACCGAGTGAATTATTATGAAAAAACAAACTATGAATAAAATTGAATTTAGGTTGCAGCGGATTGCTCGAATTTTGAGTATGGGATAACTATTTACTTTAAAACAGTATTTCTTATCTTTCTTATCCATTCTAATTCTTCTTCTCGGGATAATCTTTTTATTTCTTCTTTTGGCTTCTTTTTGAGATTTAATTTTTCTGGTTTTATTATTTTACTCTCTGGCCTCACTTCTTCTGTTTTTATTATTTTTTCTTTCTCATTATTTTTTTCTCTGTATGATTCCAGATTAAGATAATTAGCTTGTAGGGCAGCAACCAACCAACCGGCGGGATTTACTACGTTCTTCCTAATTTCGAGCAGGTCTAATTTTTCCTCAATATCCTCTAAGGAGTAATTTAAGATTATTTTATAAATTGATTTTTTATCCAGTTTTAATTTTTCCAATTTTTCTTTTATCCTTTGTGTCTTTAGAGATTTCTTATTATCAATAATTACTTTCCTGGAATTATCTTGAAAAGAAAATTTCTCAGCTATTCCGGAGATGATTTCTTCATTTTCTTCCGGTAGTTTTTCTGTTGGGGGATAAAGAATGCTTTCTTTATCTAATAAGACTATCTGATAAAGATTATGGTCATATCCTCCGGAGGAAGATCTTTGTTTTACTATTTTTTTGATTAGACCATATTCTAACAGAGTAGCGCGGTATTTAATTAAGGTCTTGGTGGTAGTACCCATCCTTTTATTTAGAGTTTGGATTGAAGGCCAGGCGATGTCTTTTCCTTTATGACAGTAACTTAAGAGTTGGAGGTAGAGCACGGTTGGGCCAAGACCGATGGTACTTACCCAGTGAGCCAAGAAGTAGTCCTGGATAGTAGTGTAAGGATTAGTTTTGTTAACTGGTATTTTTCTTTCCATAGTTTTTACCTTTC